>OY969790.1:0-195000 GCA_963703125.1 uncultured Flavobacteriaceae bacterium
CATAGTTCTCGCTGTAGTTGTTTCATTGCATTTATCTGCTTTGAAATAAGCAGGTTTTTGATATATTTGAACACCCTTTCCTTGTGACCTGATTCAAGGTTGAAATTATCAACGATATTTTGAGCAATTCCTTCAATCATTTTTTCCTGCCCATACAACCTTATCATGTTCTCTTTAAGTATTCTGCCACGCAGGAACATAAAGTCGTTGTATTCTTTATCGGTGTAAGGAAGGTATGTTTTACCATCGTTACTCAAAAGCATAAGCCCTTCAGATTCACGTCTTGGAACTTTAAGGATAGTTTTGTTCCGGATCATAAACTCGAACAGGTCGGGATTTCTTTCGCCTCCCTTAACATTGATCTTTTGCCCATTTCCCAACGTATATTCAAAATCAGGGACAGTTATGGCAGGGGCTTTGATCACATCAGATGTGAATATGTCACGTTTTACAGGTATAGGATCACGAAAGATATTAAGTTTGTTGTATAGATTGTCGTGCATGTATGGCATATCCTGAAATACTTTTTGCCATCAACGTTGGGGTATCTTTTACAGGCATCTACCATGATTTCTTCATATCCCTGTGATAACTGGGTATAAAGATTGGGTACTACAAAAGATTTAACCGATCCTCCCAACTTGGTAAAATATTTCTAGGTCTGACTGTTTCTGGCTGAATACTGCCGTCATAAGATTTGCCACGCTGCCAAGGAATGACATATCTGAAAACGCCCCCATGGACGAAACTAAGCATACATGAATTTTTCCCATAAATGACTTCTCATCAAAATCCTTGTCATATTTCTCTCCATCACGCAATCCTGACGCGACCGCAACGACCTTCGTTGACAAGCGTACTTCAACCCCAAGCTGTTGGAGTTTCCGGAGGGTATAGGATTGTATAGGTTTCGGCATGTTACCGACGAGGCAGTCCGCTGCTTCCAACAGGATGATCCGTACGGAACGAAAATCGATATTCCGGTAATCCCTGATGATAGACCCATGAACGAGTTCGCTCAAAGCGCCTGCGTATTCGACACCGGTCGCCCCACCGCCCACGATGACAAAGGTAAGAATGCCCCTCTGTCGGTCATTCTCGGGCAGCATGGCGGCGCTTTCGAAACAGCAGATGATATGATTCTTCAGCGCCACGCCCTCTTCCAGGGTCTTGAGGAAGAAGGCATGATCCTCGACCCCGGGCACACCGAACGTATGGGGTACGCTCCCGGTCGCCAACACCAGGTAGTCATAGAGGAATTCCTGTTTGTCTGTTTTTACGATGCGTTTTTCAACATCGATGGTATGGACATAAGCCAAGGCAAAATCGGCTTCCGTCGGGTTCCGGAAGATGCTTCGTACGGGATAGGCGATGTCTTCCGCCTCCAGCTCGGCGGCTGCTACTTGATAAAGGAGCGCAAGGAAGGTGTGGTAGTTGTTCCGATCGATGACCAGGATGTCAACGGGTTCGCGCGCCAGGGTTCGGACGGCCCAGAGGCCGCCAAAACCTGCACCGATCACGACTATGCGCGGTTTGCCGCCGTTGTTCATTTGTTCTCACTTCGAGTTAATGCTCCCTGTCTCAATGGCATCGATAACACGGAGCAGGCGGTGTATGTCTGGTCACGATAGGAGGTCAATGGGGAAAAAGTTTACAGATGCTTCTTGCGTATGTCAACAAGATGTTCCGGATGGGTGTCCGATGGGCCTGATATCCCGGCGGTGCCGATGGTGTGCCGACCCATTCGGTTGCTTTCCCGGAGGTGGCAACGGTACGTGGAACCCACTGTAAGATTGACAAATCTTCTTCCATCCGGTATGAGCTCGTTCACGTTTGTATTGCACCTTGTTCGGAGGAAAGACGATGATTCTCGATTTCAAGGGGAAGCACCTGTGTTGACCCAACTGCTTTTGTTGCAGAGAACTCCCTGATCATCGGGGATGTGAAACTGGGGAGGGGGACAAACGTCTGGTTCTTTTGCCTCCTTCGCGGTGATGTCAACTCGATCAGTGTGGGTGCCGGATGCAATATCCAGGATGGCTGCATCCTCCATGTGGGCAGCGATCACTTTCCGTTGGTAATGGACGCGGACGTAGTACTGGGACACCGGGTCACCGCTCACGGCTGCCACATCGGCCGCGGGGCGCTGATCGGGATTGGTGCCACAGTCCTCAACGGCGCTCGTATCGGTGAAGAAGCGATCGTCGGTGCCGGATCGGTTGTCACGACCGGCGCCATCATACCCCCGCGGACCCTTGCCCTGGGAATTCCGGCTAAGCCCGTCCGGGATCTCACGGAGCCGGACTTTGCGATGATAAAACGTACAAGGGGGAACTACAAGAACCTTATGCAGGTCTATTCCGAGACTGTCTTTCCGCAGGCTAAGAGATGCCAAGCATCGAAGTCCCTGCTTGTCAAAAACTTCTTAGGATACCTATGACTGTAATCATCAAGAAACCAGGAACGACGACGGAAGCGCTCCGTCGACTGCTGACGGGTGTCAACAATCCTTTTGCAGCCGGTGACACCGTGGGGATCAAAGATCCACTGGGGGGAGAGGGGGAATCACAGTTTTCTGCACCCGCGATACACGCGGGAAATCGTCCGGTGGCTTCGTGAATCCGGGCTGCAACCCTTTCGTGTTCGACACGACCGTTCTCTATTCCGGCGGACGCCGAACGGGGGCCGACAGCCTGAAGACGGCAGCGGAGCATGGCTTCACCGAAGAATACCTCGGCTGTCCCGATCCTGATCGGCGACGGCATCGACGGCCGCGATATCATGGAATCCGGTGCGATTATCGGCACTTTTCCTTCGGTCCAGGTTGCCGGGATTATCCGGAAGGCAGACGGTTACGTGATCTTCTCCCACTTCAAGGGGCACATGGAATCCTCCTTCGGCGGGGCGATCAAGAACATCTCCATGGGGATGGCCTCGCGCGCGCAGAAGCAGCGGATGCACGCGGATGCCCATCCCCGTCTGATACCGGAACGATGCAACCGGTGCGGTCTTTGCGCCGAGGTCTGCCCCGACCGGCGCGGCCGTCCTGCCGCCGGATGCAGAACCGGTTTATGATCTCGAAGACCTGCATCGGCTGCTCGCAGTGCATCGCCCTCTGCCCGCAGATGGCCCTGAAGATCTTCTGGGATACGGATGTGACAGCTCTTTCAGGAGAGGCTCGTGGAAACGGCGGCGGCGATCTGGAGGTGATCGGGCCGAAAACGGTCGTGATCAACGCCCTTCTGAACATCACCGCCGAATGCGACTGCCTTCCCGGGAATCATCCGATCATTGCGGAGGATTACGGATTCATCGGCGGCAGCCATCCGGTCGCCGTCGATGAGGCGTCCATCCGCCGGATCGGGGCGGAACCCTTTGATCGCGCCCATCCGGGTCTCCCCTGGTCGAGGCAGTTCACCTACGCGCGGGAGATCGGTTTTAAGCCCGTAGGGAAACCGATCGTCTTTCCGGTAAAGCCGTTTTCCTGGATCACGAGCCCCCGTTTCTGCAGGTGGTCCAGGTGCTTTATCATATGGACCCGCTCCCCGAAGGCAAAAAACGCCTTCGGCTCCCGCGGTTTCCCGTAGATGATCCACGCGTCCGTGATCTCTTCCAGGCGTTTGGGGTTTTTCCAGCACCGTCAGGAGCTTACGCTCCCTTTCCGCGATGACCGCACCGTAGCTGCTGCCAGAGTCCTTCGGGGCGGGTTTCAAAAACGCCGGATTCATGACCGGTCAGGACGATCCTCGGCCGGAATCTCCCGGAGACGGTCGAGGGACGCCCGCGTCTCCGTCGATGTCGGAAAAGAGGTCGCCGTACCAGGGTCCGAAACGGGTGAGGTCGTAATCCCCGCGTAACAGGACGGAGGACTCCCGGAAGAAGAAGGCAAGATGGCCGGGGGTGTGGCCGGGCGTCGCGATGACGTCTACGGAGATGTCACCGAGCCGTGATCGTTTCGCCGCCGATGAGGTAACGGGCGGGTCGTCGCGGCCGGAAATGGAACTGCTCCCGGAGGAGCGGTTCCCAGAAAAGCCGTTCCTCTTCGGAAAATCCGTACCATTGGAGGAAGGTCGAGATATCAGCAAGCGGCGGCGTATCCGGCGAGAGATATCCACAGGGGGAGGTCGTCGAAAAGGTCGAGGTGCATGAAGTGGTCCTCGTGCCAGTGGCTCAGCCAGACCATCTTCACCTCCTGTTCGGCGCGCAGCCGGATCAGCCGTTCCCGGTTGGAGGCCGGGTCGATGAGGACACCGGCCCCTTCGACGTAGAGGGAGTTACAGTAGGGGTAACGTCCCTGGTTGTCGCCGGGGATAAAGCGGATCGGGCCGAATGTTTGCTCTTCCATGGAGATACCGAAAAACGCGACGCGATTAAGGTGCGCACGCACTATAGAAACGGGTGGAGACAGATGTCAAGGAAAACCGACCATCCGCTATTTACTTGACCGAGCCGGGTTTTTTCCCTATAGTCCGCCGCAACTGAAGGGATGAAGGGTCGATGATCGATTATGAAAAGGAACTCAATCCGGAGCAACTCCGCGTGGTCCTCGAAGAAGGAGGGCCACTTCTGGTCATCGCCGGCGCGGGAAGCGGGAAGACGCGGACACTGACCTACCGGGTTGCCCGTCTCATGGAGAGCGGCGTCCCTCCGGAACGGATTCTCCTTGCCACATTTACGAACAAGGCCGCCCGCTCGATGCTCGCGCGTGTGGAGACCCTGATCGGCAGGGAGATCGGCGGTCTCTGGGGTGGAACCTTTCACCACTGCGCCCACCTGACCCTCCGGGCCCATGCACACCATCTCGGATATGACACGGAATTTTTCCATCCTGGACAGTGAAGATGCCCGTCAGCTTATCAACACCTGCATCGCCGAGACCGGGGTCGATGCCAAGAGCGAAAAATTCCCGCGGGGAGAGGTGGTGGGGGAGATGATCAGCCTTTCCGTCAACACGGAAACAGCCCTTCTGACGTAGTCCTCAACCGATACCCGTTCTTTTCGCACCGCGTCGGAGGAGATAGCCGCCGTTGCCGAACGGTACCGGACGCGGAAGAAGGAGCTCAACGTGATGGATTTCGACGATCTTCTGTTCAACTGGCGCGAGCTTCTCCTCCATGTCACCGACGTGCGGGAGGCCTACGCCGGACGCTTTCTCCAGATTCTTGTCGACGAGTATCAGGATACGAACAGGCTCCAGGCGGAGATCATGGATCTGCTCGCCTCCGGCACAGGAATCTGATGGTCGTGGGTGACGACTCCCAGAGCATCTACTCTTTCCGGGGGGCGAATTACGAGAACATCATGCGGTTTCCCGACCGCTATCCGGACTGCCGGATCTTCAAGCTGGAAACGAACTATCGCAGCACACCGGAGATCCTTCACCTGGCCAACCTGAGCATCACCAACAACGAGAATCAGTTTCAGAAGACCCTGCGGGCGGTCCGGACGCAGGGGATACGCCCCGTCCTCGTCCCGGCGAGAAATGTCCTGCAGCAGGCCGATTTCGTCGCCCAGCGGATCCTCGAACTCCACCGAAGCGGCATCCCGCTCCGGGAGATGGCGGTCCTCTACCGGGCCCACTTCCATTCGATGGAGGTACAGATGGAAATGACCCGCCGGGGAATCCCCTTCGAGATCCGCTCCGGGATCCGTTTCTTCGAACAGGCGCATATCAAGGATGTAACGGGTTACCTCAGGCTCATCGTCAATCCCCGGGACGAACTTGCCTGGAAACGGGTGCTGGGGCTTTACGCGAAGATCGGCCGGGTCGACGGCGGACAAGATCTGGCGTTATCTATCCGCATGTGCCGATCCTCTGCGGACCGTTCATGGACGGACTTTCGGGAATGCGCCGGGAAATCGGCAATTCCCGGACTCGGCCGATTTCAGGAGACCTTCTGCGCGCTCTGCGGCGCGGAGAGCACCAGCCCGCCGGAGCTCATCGACGTCATCCTGAAAAACGGGTATCGGGAGCTCCTCCGGGAGCGGTACACCGACGCCGCATCGCGGGAGGAAGACCTCCTCCAGTTGGCAAACTTCTCCTCCCGTTTTAGTTCTCTCGATGCGTTCCTGAGTGAACTGGCGCTGCTCACCGGTATTACCGAGGAGAGCCATCCGGAGGAAATTGCGGAGGACCGCGTCGTTCTTTCCTCGATTCACCAGGCGAAGGGTCTGGAATGGATGGCGGTATTCATGATCTGGTGCTGCTGAAGGGATGATGCCCCTCGCCCGGGCACTCAAGGAACCCGGGGGAGAGGAGGAGGAACGTCGTCTCTTTTACGTGGCGACGACACGCGCGAAGGATCATCTCTACCTCTCCTATCCGCTGACGGATTATGCGCGGGGCATGGGTAATCTTCCTGTAAGTCCCTCCCGGTTCATCATGGAACTTTCGCCCTCTTCCGCCCGGGGTGAGGATCGTCCCTACGATCAGTGGCTGATCGACGGAGAATAAAAAGGGGGCGTTCCCCCCCTCTGAACGATCAATTTCTACAACCAACGATCCGATTTTGATTTCGCCTCGTACTCCCCTCGGAGGGCGATCTGCGTCGCCTCGGCGATATCCTCCACCCGCTTGACCCAGTCTTCGAACTTGATATCGACGCCGAAGATCCCGACCATCTCGTCTTTCTCGTCCACGATCGGAGCAGAGACGGTGATGCAGAGCGCCCCGGTCATCTTGGAGATGTAGAATTCGGTTACATGTATTTTACCGGACTGGAGCGGTTTTATGAACCACTCGCGGTCCGACTGGTCCGTTCCGATGCCGTAGTTCTCGTATTTTGCCCGATCGGCGATATTGGTGATGTTCCGTGTCGTCTTGCGGCCGTTCATGTCGACGACGTAGGCGAACTGAATGGAGGGATTCTCCTCGATGAACTGCTGCATCACCGGCTCCTGAAGCTGCGGCTTCATCGTCTTCATATCCGGGTGTTCGATGACCTTCTTCACGACGGACACAGCTGCCTGCGCCGCCATGAACTTGATCTTCTCCAGATCGGACATGAACAGCTCGGGGAGGTACTTCCTCACCCGCTTTTCCATCTCCTCGTTCGAAATGCCCGTCATGCGGCCGGCTTCGTACTGCTCGGTGATCCACTTATGGATCCGGGAGACGCCGGGGTGACGCTTGTCCACGGCATTATCCCCCGACAAACCAAGATGGGCATTGATCCAGAAGGCGATCCCGGATTTGCCCGATTTGTCGGTGATCATCGGGATGATCGGCCGGTTGAGGATTTTTGTCGTGTTGAAGATGTTGTAGATCTCTTCGCACTTGATCAGACCGTCGACATGAACGCCGGCCCGTGTTACGTTGAAATCGGCTCCCACAAACGGGAAATTCGGCGGTATCCGGACCCCGATCTCTTTTTCAAAATAGCGGGCAATATCGGTAATCATTGTCGTATCGATCCCATGTGCATCGCCGCGAAGGCCGATGTACTCGATGATCAGCCCCTCCAGCGGGGGATTGCCCGTCCTTTCCCCCAGGCCGAGAAGCGTCGTGTTGGCTGCTGCACAGCCATAGAGCCAGGCAGTGGTGGCGTTGATCATGGCCTTGTGAAAATCGTTATGGCCGTGCCATTCCAAGAGGTGGCCGGGGACCTCCGCATCCTCGATGAAGGCCCGGACGAGCTTGTCTACGCTCCTCGGCAGGGCTGCTCCGGGAAAGGTGACGCCGTACCCCATCGTGTCGCAGAGTCGGATCTTGACATCGATCCCGCTTTCCTGCCTGAGTTTCATCAGTTCGATGGCGAAGGGTATACAGAAACCGTATATATCCGCCCGAGTTATATCCTCGAAGTGGCAGCGGGGAATGATGCCTGCATCGAGGATTGACCTGACGATGCCAAGATAGTCCTCCATGGCCTGTCGGCGGTTCTTGCCGAGCTTGAGGAAGATATGGTAATCGGAAACGGACGTGAGGATGCCGGTTTCCTTCAGGCCCGCCTGCTTGACCAGGGGGACATCATCGGTACTGGCCCTGATCCAGCCGGTGATCTCCGGATAGCGCAAACCGAGATTCTGGCACTTCTCCACGGCCTCGCGATCTTTAGCGCTGTAGAGGAAAAACTCCGATTGCCGGATCACGCCGTTCGGTCCGCCGAGACGGCTCATCAAGGTATAGAGATCGACGATCTGCTGGACAGTGTAAGGGGGTCTTGCCTGCTGTCCGTCCCGGAAGGTCGTATCGGTTATGAAGATCTCCTCCGCAGGATTGATCGACATGATCTTGTGGTCGAAATCGATCCGGCTCACCTCGTCATAGGGGAACACATCCTTCTGGAGGTTCGGTTCTTTGACATCCTTGAGATCGAACTTCCAGAATTGGGTATGCTCGTGGTCCAACACCTTCTTATCCCTGTTCCATTTTGCCATGGTTCCACTCCCCCCATTTTTTTAAAGGATGCCTACCCGTCCACGCGCAAAAAAAAGGGCACCTGAAATAGAGTGCCCTCGCTGCCCGTGACGCCGGATACCTTCATCCGGATGTCGAATACGGCGCGCGACGGCAACGCCCCGCGGGCGGTCGCGCATTCCTGTTGCCTGTTCTTCTGTTTTCTCCCATGTGCGATCTTGCCTTATCAGTAGATCCGTTCACGGCGACCTTGCGATCCATCAATATCCTTACCAAGAACAATAGGCATATCGCCGGACTTTGTCAACGAAAAGATCACAAAAAAAAGATCAGGTCACGATCTTCAGGGAAAGCTCCATAAGCTGTTCCAGGCTGACCTGCGACGGGGCATCCGTCAGCAGGCAGGTGGCCTTCTGTGTCTTGGGAAAGGCGATCACGTCCCGGATCGATTCCGCCCCGGTCATCAAGCATGATCAGCCGGTCGAGACCGAAGGCGATCCCCCCGTGGGGAGGTGTCCCGTATTCCAGGGCATCGAGGAGAAATCCGAATTTGCTCCGCGCCTCCTCGTCACTCAGGCCGAGAGCCTTGAAGATCATCGCCTGAACCTCCTTCTGGTGGATCCGTATGCTGCCGCCCCCGATCTCGGAACCGTTGAGGACCAGGTCGTATGCCCTGGCGCGCACCTTTCCCGGGTCCGCTTTCGATGAGAGGAACATCGTCGAGGACCGGCGACGTGAACGGATGGTGAGTGGAAACGAATCTCTTTTCCGTCTCGCTGTAATCGAAAAGGGGGAATTCGGTTACCCAGGTAAAGGCCAAAAGCCCGGGGTCGATCAGGTTCAGCTTCTTCGCCAGGTGGACCCGGAGGTTGCCAAGGGCGTCGCGGGCGACAGACGGCGAATCGGCCAGGAAGAGAATGACATCCCCATCGCAGGCCCCCATGGCTCCCGTTGATTGCTGCGACTTCTTCCGGGGTGAGGAATTTGAAAATGGGAGATGTCCAGCATGGAAAACCACTGCACCCATCAAAGATGCCAACAACATTTTCGACCGTGATTTTAGATCAGGTTTATGGGTCGCAGTTTCCAATGATTCGGAAATGAGTTGCATACCCTCCAAGGCTATTCCATCACACATGGGATGAAAGTTCTTCGCCAAATAGGCCTCCATATTGTGTGTCAAGGCATCCATTCCGGTTGCTGCGGTCACAAATGCGGGGAGCTCCATAGTCAACAAGGGATCGGCAAAAACAATTTTTGCCATCAGTTTGGGACTGAACAAGATCCGCTTTTTCTTGGATTCATCTTCAGAGATAATGGCACTGCGACCTACCTCACTTCCCGTACCCGACGTCGTTGGAATGGTTACAAAATGGGGGACTTCTTCAGTCACATATTGGTCCCCACCAATTAAATCATCGTAATCAAACAAATCCCTTTTGTGGTTTACACGAAGGGCAATCGCCCTTGCCACATCCAAGGCAACACCGCCGCCAATACCCACTATACAATCCCTATTTGTTTTATGAAATGCTTCGCCGCCCGCCAAAACATCTGATTTTATAGGATTCTTATGCATGTCTTTAAAGACCTCAACCGATATTCCCTTTTGTTCAAGTTGGCTTTTGATATTTTTAAAAAAAGACAGATCTGCCACTATAGCATCGGTAACCAAAAGTGAACGCTTTAAATTGTTTTGTTTCAAGTAATCGGCTAATTCTTCGCTTGCCCCGGCTCCAAAACGAATTGGGGTAGGGAAATTGAAACCGTGAATTTTATGTATATCCATTTATTAAATAATTTCAAAATATCTTTTGGTTTCCCAATCGGTAACCTCTCCCGAAAATTGTCTCCATTCCCACTCCCTAGTTTTAGTGAAATGTTCTACAAATTCGCCTCCAAAAAGTTCGTTCGCTATTTTCGAATTCTTCATTTTCTGGGAAGCTTCCCATAGGTTTGAAGGAAGAAATCCTTTTTTTGCCTCATAACCATTTCCAGTAGTCTCCGGAATATCCAGTTCCATCTTGTTTTTGATTCCATACAGGCCACTGGCCAAACAAGCCGCCATGGCCAAATACGGATTCACATCCGAACCCACTACCCTATGTTCAATACGGGTTGCTTTTTTACCGGAGCACAGGCCCTAAGGGATGTAGTTCTATTATCCCTGCCCCATGTTTTGTTAATCGGTGCCCAGGCCCCAACAATCAATCTTTTGTAACTATTTATTGTGGGTGCGAACATTGGAAGTATTTCTGGCAAACAATGCAGTTGGCCTGCCAAGTAACTTTTCATGAGGTCACTCATGTCATCTTCAGAAGATCCACCATAAAAAGGTTGACCTTCTTTTGGAATCCCAAAGACTTTGATGAATATGGCCCCCACAACCCGGAAGTTTACTCGTCTGTTTTGCCATAAAACTAGCAAGGATACCATGACGATATCCTATTTCCTTAACCGCGGTTTTGAACAAGACCGCTCTATCGGCGGCTTCCAAAATTCCACTGTATTGAATTGCCGCTTCGGTTACTCCCGGTTCGGTTTCTGTATGGAGACCTTCCAATGGAACCCCAAATTTTTCCAACAAATTGAAAAGGTCATCAAAATACGCCTCATTTTCGGACATTCTTAAAATTGAATATCCAAACATTCCAGGCGTCAAAGATTGTGCATTTTGATGATTTTTTTCTTTTAGGGAGTCCGAGGTCTCCCTATAGTTGAACCACTCAAATTCTTGCGAAAACATAGGTTCAAAGCCTAGATTTTCAGATTCAATAATGATTTTTCGCAATAAACTCCTTGGACACACTGCCAAATCTTTGGCATTATCGGCAGAGAAGTCGACCAAAAAAAAGGGGGTATCATGTTCCCAAGGTATCGTGCGAAAAGTTTCAAAATCAACCTGGGCCTCCATATCGCCATAGCCCGTATGCCATCCCGTGACTTGTACATTGTCATATGCGGCGTCTCCCATATCCCATCCAAAAACCACGGAACAGAATCCAAATCCATTTTCCAAGGCAGAAATGAACTTGTCCCGATGCATAAACTTACCCCTTAAAACACCATCAATATCAACAATGGCCACTTTGACCTTTCTATGTTCACTCTCTTTTATTTTTTTTATTATTTCTTTCTTATCCATACCGAAAGTTATTACATTTTTTTATTCAGGAAGAGTAAAAAATACAAATAGCAAACCCCCATTATTCCAAAGAATATGAGCGCCAATGTTGGATTGTAATATGACATAGCCAATATAGCTATGCTCGCAATGATCAGTGCGGTTAAAGGAAACAAAGGGTAAATTGGCACTTTAAAGGGTCTTGGCATTTCCGGTTCATTTTTGCGCAAAGCAAAAAAGGAGAACATAGAAACAATGTACAAGCCCAAGGCCCCAAAGCAGGCAATGGTGATGATTTCACCCGTAGCCCCAGTAAAAAGAGCAACAATTCCAATTAAAGTATTAATTATCAAAGCATTGGCCGGAGTTCTGAATTTGGATTGCACATTGCCCAAAAACTTGGGGGCATAGCCTTTCCGACCAAACTCAAAAGTAGCCCTACCACCTGCCAATATGATACCGTGAAAGGAAGCTACCAATCCCAAAAGACCTATTCCTACCAATAATTTGTAGAGAATATGTCCGTTATCGATAATTCTTGATAAAGCCAGTGGAAGAGGGGAATCGGATGCCAGCGAACTTCCTATAGGATACACAACGGCCTCCCAACCGGCAACTCCCACGGCGGATGTAAAGGTTACTATACAAAGGATGACCAAAGTTAAAATGGCAGAACCAAAACCAATTAAAATACTTTTCTGCGGATTTATTGCTTCCTCCGCTACATTGGCAACACCCTCAATGGCAAGAAAAAACCAGATGGCAAATGGAATTGCCGCAAAAATACCCTCAAACCCATTGGGCAAAGGATTCATTTTTAGGTTGTCCAACTTAAATTCTGGTATTGTAACCCCTGCAAATATCAAAAGCTCAATAACAGCTAATATGGTAATTATCAATTCAAACGAAGCAGCAAGTTTAACCCCTAAAATATTGATCAGTGTAAAAATTATATAGGCACCAATTGCGAAAACCATTAAGTCTATCGAGGGATAAATGAGGTTCAAATAAGCACCAATTGCGGCGGCTATGGCAGGTGGCGCAAAAATAAATTCGATATTTTGGGCAATACCAGCCACAAAACCCAAATGCTTGCCCAAGCCTCTGTTCGCATACTCAAAGGCACCACCCGCCTTGGGGATGGCACAAGCCATTTCAGTATAACTAAAGGTGAACGTGACATACATTATTATGATAAAAAAGGTCGCAATAGCCAGTCCGTAGGTGCCGCCTTCTGCCAGACCAAGGTTCCAACCGAAATACATTCCCGAAATTACATAGCCAACACCTAGACCCCAAAGCATTAATGGACTTAGGGCTTTTTTTAAACTTACTTCACTCATTTGTTGGTATGGAATTTAATTTATTCTCATCGAACCCTCTCAAAAATAGCTGAAAATGCACAAGGAAAATATTGCATGTGCAACTTTTGTCGAAAAAGGAATTTTACTCCATAAAAATTGTCCGATAACCCTTGAAAAGGAAATTAATTTTTCTAATTACTGTTTTTCCTTGAGGCACTTCTCAAATTAACAAATCTAAAATTTGAACTATTCCACCATTTTCAGAAACTCTGCTTCGGAAATGAGTGGAACTCCCAAACTTTCAGCTTTGTCCCTTTTGCTTCGGCCCATATTATCGCCTGCCACCACGAAATTGGTTTTTGAAGAAATCGAGGAAGCCACTTTGCCACCGTTGTCTTCAATTAGTTTTTTCAATTCATCCCTACTGACCGATTCGAAAACGCCAGAGACCACAAAAATTTGACCTTTTAAGGTTTCAGTCTGATTTTCGAGTTGCTTTTCGGACAGCGAAAACTGAACACCGTATTCCTTAAGTCGGGAAATTATATGCCGATTGGTCCCATTCTGAAAAAACTCAACCACACTTTGAGCGATACGCTCTCCTATCTCATCTACGGCTATCAATTCTTCAGAAGTTGCGCTCATTAAGGCATCTATATTTTTATAGGCCTTGGCCAATTTTTTGGCAACTGTTTCACCTACAAAGCGTATGCCCAAAGCGAACAATACCCTTTCAAAAGGAATATGTACGGATGCGGCCACTCCGTCAATTAAATTCTCGGCCGATTTTTCGGCCATGCGCTCCAAAGGCAACACTTTTTCTTTTGAGAGCGTATATAGATCGGCATAATTTGTTATGAGACCTTCCTTAAAAAGGAGCTCAACGGTCTCACTGCCCATCCCTTCAATGTCCATGGCCTTACGTGAAATATAGTGCTGTATGCGCCCTGTAATCTGCGGCGGGCAGCCATAGTAATTCGTGCAATAGTGCTTGGCATCCCCTTCAGTACGGGTCAGCGGCGTGTGACATTCAGGACAATAGTCAATATATACAGTGGAAGCTGAATTTAATGGTCTTTTCGTTAAATCTACCCCTATGATCTTTGGAATGATCTCTCCACCCTTTTCAACAAAAACGGTGTCGCCCTCCCGTATGTCAAATTTTGCAATTTGGTCTGCATTGTGCAGCGATGCCCTTTTAACGATGGTTCCTGCCAACAGTACGGGTTTCAAGTTGGCTACCGGGGTAATTGCACCTGTTCTGCCCACTTGATATGTAATTTCATTCAATACGGTAGAGACCTGTTCCGCCTTAAATTTATAGGCCAGGGCCCATCTGGGGGATTTCGCTGTGTATCCTAATTCTTCCTGATGATTTATATTGTTGACCTTTACAACCACTCCGTCTGTTTCATAAGGCAATTGATGACGGTGCACGTCCCAATAATCCACAAATGCCATTACCTCATCTGTGGTCTTACAAAGCTTCGCTTCCTTTGGCACCTTAAATCCCCATTTTCGAGCCTTTTCCAACATTTCAAATTGAGACCCCAAATTCAAATGATTTCCAACAATACTGTATAATAAGCAATCCAAGGGACGTTGCGCGACCAATGAACTATCCTGTAATTTTAAACTTCCTGAAGCCGTATTTCTCGGGTTCATATAGGGTTCTTCCCCATTCTCAATTCGCTCTTGGTTCATTTTTGCAAAACCTTCAAATGGCAGAATTATCTCACCTCGGATATCAAATTTCGGAGGATAATCACCTTTTAATTGTAATGGTATGGATCTTATTGTTTTGATATTGGTAGTAACATCGTCTCCCTGAAAACCATCACCCCTTGTGACAGCGCGTACCAATTTCCCATTTTCATAGGTAATATTTATACTGGCCCCATCATACTTTAGCTCACATGTAAATTCTACCTCAACGTCTCCCAAGCCTTTTTGGATTCTTTTTTCCCAATCCTCAACTTCTTCCTTGGAATATGAATTGTCCAAAGAATACATGCGATGTTCGTGTAAGACCGTTTCAAAGTTCTTTGTAACCATACCACCAATGCGTAAAGTGGGAGAAGTTGCATCATAGAATTCAGGGTTTTGTTCTTCCAAACGCTGCAATTCCTTTAATTTCAGATCAAACTCATAATCGGAAATGGTTGGATTATCCATAACATAATAATTATGGTTGTGTTCGCGCAATTCGTTGCGCAAGGCCTCTATTTTCGCTTGAATGCTCATTTAAACTTGGTCATTTTTAATCCATTTTGGTAACGGAAGTGGAACATAGTCATACATCTTTTGCAGCAGTCCGTTCACATCATCATCCACCAAAATCATATCATAATTCTCCTTCTTTAGAAAACCCAGCCTCACCATTTTCCGAATCAATTGAAGAAGGTCATCATAAAATCCATTCGTGTTCAAAATGCCTATCGGCTTTTGATGTAACCCGAGCTGAGCCCAGGTAATCATTTCAAAAAGTTCTTCCAAAGTGCCGTAGCCCCCGGGCAATGTTATAATTCCCTCCGAAAGTTCATGCATTTTCAATTTTCGTTCGTGCATGTTTTCGGTAATAATAAGTCGGTTCAATCCTGAATGAAAGACCTCCTTTTTCTTCAAAAAATCCGGGATTACCCCAATAACCTCTCCATTAAAATCTAGGGCATTTTGGGCTATTTTTCCCATTACCCCTATTTTGGCGCCACCGTATATCAATGTAATCTTTCTTTGGGCCAATGTGCGGCCTAATTCGGCCGCCGCTTCCACAATTTGAGGGTCGTTACCTTCACTGCTTCCGCAAAAAACTACGATACTTTTCATGGTCTGATCGCCCCTAATTGATTTTGTGGATTCCGTTTTACTTGTAAAAAGCCTTCATCATTCTATCATGACCGAACATGTCTTTTCGCAGTTCAATTTCTGAAAAATTGTTATCTTTCAAAAGCTTGATCGTCTTTTTTCCCAGATATTGATTTATTTCTAAAAATAGGAGGCCATTTCGCTTCAAATGCGCTTTGGCAAATTCAACGATTGCCTTGTAAAACAATAATGGATCGTAATCCGGAACAAAAAGCGCAATCCCAGGTTCATAATTCTTTACGTTATTTTGCATGTCTTTCTTTTCCAACTCCCTAACATACGGTGGATTGGAGACTATGATATCATACTTCATGTCAAGGGAGGGGGGATTCATAATATTCATATGTGCCAACCCAATATTTACATCATTCAATTCGCTATTCCCTTTGGCGATTTTTAATGCTTCATTCGAAATATCAATAGCATAAACCTCGACTTTTTTCATATTCTTGGCCAAAGAAATAGCAATGCAACCACTACCTGTCCCTATATCTAGGATTCTAACTTTTGAACTGGCATCTATAACACCCTCACTCTCAAATTTTTGTGCCATACCTGGATAGTCATCAAGAATCCACCGCACAAGTTCTTCTGTCTCCGGTCTAGGTATAAGGACATTTTCATTGACCAAAAAATCCATATCCATGAAATGTGTTTTTCCCATTATATATTGAATGGGCCGTTCCTGTTTTAGTTCGGCAAGTGCCGCAAACATATTTTTTTCCTTTTCTTTGGAAATAACCAGGCTAGGGTCAATCGTTAGCACAAATCGTTGGAAGCCGAAAAAATGTTCGATCAACATATAATAGAAGCTATCAATCTCTTCTTTTGGATAAAGATCTTTTAATTCTAAATGGAAAATGGACTTAATTTCTCGCAGTAGCATGCTATTAAAAAGTATGGAAAGAAATTCCTTGATATCTAATCATTCTTTCCCGATTTGAATATTCTTAATCATCCAAACGGTGCATGAATAGTGTCCCGTATCCCCCATTGGAGCATCAATATATTCAAAACCGTTCTTCAAATAGAGTTTTTGGGCATCTTTCATATAGGGCATTGTTTCCAAGTACCACTGTTTATAACCGCACTCCATGGCAAACTCCAAACATTTCTTAATCATCGCAGTCCCCAGTCCTTTGCCACGAGCCTCCTTCAAAAAATACATCTTTTGTAGTTCACATACACTTCCGTTATAATTCTCTAATTGAGCAATTCCTGCACACCCGATAATCTTCCCTTCCTCTAAAGCCACAAAATATGCTGCTTTTGGGGCATTATAGTTTTCGTACATATGATCCAAAGCTTTATCTGCATAGGCAGTACCTACTTTTGGAACACCCATTTCAACTAGCACTTTGCGAATAACCTCTGCAACTTGGGGATTGTCATTGAAATGTATTTCACGTATAAATGCCCCTTCCATTTATTATAACACTATCTGTATTAAAGTTCTATTTTTGCGTGGTGAATATACATACAAAATACATGCTTCGTTGCATACAACTGGCCAAAAATGGTCTAGGAACCACCTTCCCAAATCCTATGGTAGGTAGTATTGTTGTTCACGATGATAAGATTATCGGAGAGGGATTTACCAGTGCGTATGGCGGGCCA
Organism: uncultured Flavobacteriaceae bacterium; assembly: GCA_963703125.1. Taxonomy (GTDB): domain Bacteria; phylum Bacteroidota; class Bacteroidia; order Flavobacteriales; family Flavobacteriaceae; genus MFD04716-140. The sequence continues at coordinate 17,270 of OY969790.1, forward strand.
CATGCAGAGGTAAATGCCATAGCATCTGTAAATGATAAAACCCTTTTAAAAAAGGCAACTCTTTATGTGACGCTTGAACCCTGCTCCCATTTCGGAAAAACACCCCCTTGCGCCGACCTCATAATTCAACATAAAATTTCCAAAGTTGTTATTGGAACAATGGATCCGAATTTAAAAGTTGCAGGTAAGGGAATAAAAAAATTGAAACAAGCCGGATGTGAGGTAATAATTGGGGTGTTGGAAGAAGAATGTAAGGAACATCACAAGCGTTTTTTAACTTTTCATGGCAAAAAGAGACCTTACATAATTCTTAAATGGGCTGAAACGCAGGATGGTTTTATCGCTCCTGAAAAAATTCTAAGAAATAAAAATCCCGAGCCTTATTGGATAACCACCGAAGAATCTCGTCAATTGGTTCATAAATGGAGAAGCGAAGAACAGGCTATTTTGGTAGGAAACACTACTGTACTAGAAGACAATCCTAAACTTGATGTACGCAATTGGTCAGGTAAATCTCCCATTCGAATTGTTTTGGACAAAAATTTAGTGCTGAAAAATAATTTGAATGTCTTTGACCAAAACAGTAGCACAATCATACTTACAGAGGTTGAGGGCAATGCCCGCTATGCTAAAGGCATTCAATATAGGCCCATAGATTTTTCTACAACTTTAGCAGTCAATATTTGCGATGCACTTGCAGCGGAAAATATTATAAGTGTTATCATTGAAGGAGGGGCAAAAACTTTACAGACTTTTATTGATGCCAATTTATGGGATGAAGCACGTGTTTTTATCGGAGATAAAACTTTCGGAAACGGAATTAAGTCGCCAGATTTGAATAGTGAATTGTGGAAATCTCAAAAAATTGGTCCAGACCGGTTAAATTATTATCGCAATGATTAAGAACATCATTTTTGATTTTGGGGATATTTTTGTAAACCTAGATAAACAAGTGATTTTTCGTGAGATAGAAAAATTCGGAGGACAGACCGATTTAGGTTATGATCTAAACAAACTGAATAACATCTATGAAGTTGGAGCCATAAGTTCGGAGGAGTTTATCGCCAGTATTGGAAAAATGTACCCAAAGGCAAATACCGACCAAATTATTCAAATTTGGAATTCAATGATTCTTGATCTTCCCGATTATAGGCTGGAATTTATTGAACAGCTTGCCAGTGAAAGGCAGTACCGACTATTTTTACTTAGCAACACCAATGATTTACATATTCCTTATTTTGAGGAGAAGATAGGTTCCAATAAGTTCCGGCGATTTAAAAATAGTTTCGAGAAATTCTATCTGTCCCACGAAATTCAACTGCGTAAACCAAATATGGAAATTTTTCAATTTGTATTGGGGCAAAATGGACTTCGAGCCAATGAGACTTTTTTTATTGATGACACAAAAGAAAATACGGAAGCCGCTGAGTCTTTAGGCATTAGATCTTGGAACCTCTTGGTCGGAAAAGAAGATATCATTAATCTAAAGACCAAATTACCCAATGGTTGATTTAGTGCTGAGTGTTCTTTGCTCAAGTGTAATATTTGTAATATTTAGGTTATTCAATACCTACAAAATAGATACCCTCTATGCCATAATTACCAACTACTTTGTAGCCAGTCTTAGTGGGATCCTATTCTACTCCAATAGTATTCATATTCTTCAAATTCCTCAGAAAAAATGGTTTGGGGGAACCTTTGTACTCGGAATGCTTTTTATATTGGTATTTAATCTTATGGCGATTACCGCACAAAAAGTAGGTGTTGCCGTAGCTTCTGTAGCTGCAAAAATGTCTCTTGTTATCCCGGTAATTTTTGGGGTAGTCATGTATGGTGAGGAACTGGGCTATCTAAAAATTCTAGGGATAGTTTTAGCCTTGGCCGCGGTCTATTTCACTTCATTCAAGGAGCAAACCCCGGACATCGCTAGACCTTCATTGCTGCTGCCGTTCCTTGTATTCCTAGGTTCGGGAATTATTGACACTTGTATCAAATATGTTCAAGAAGTACATATCAGTGAATCGGAATTTCCGCTTTTTTCCGCAGTGGTCTTTGCCGCCGCTGCTACAACTGGAAGCTTCCTCATAATTATAAAATCGTTCAAAAAAAGGCTCAGGGTCAATTTTAGGAATGTTATTGGAGGCATTGCACTAGGTATCCCCAATTACTTTTCTATTTTCTTCCTATTACGGGCTCTGCAAAATAAAGCACTGAACAGTGCATCCATCTTTACCATCAACAATGTAGCGGTGGTTATGCTATGTACTTTATTGGCAATTCTGCTTTTTAAGGAAAAGATCAGTTCTAAAAATTGGTTTGGTATTGGTCTTGCCATTTTAAGCATCTTACTAGTTGCCATATTCTGATGAAAGAGGAAACAGATATATATCTTACCATATCCAGACCTTCACCACAGACTGTTTTCAAGGAAAGAAAAAGTAAATTTTTAGGTTATGCATTTCCCGTTCAAAACGAAGACGAAATTAGGCCCATTATAGAAGAACTTAGGAATAGACATCAATCCGCCAATCATGTCTGCTATGCTTGGCAGTTGGGTGTTTCAGAACTGCGATATAGGGTAAATGATGATGGTGAACCCAATAATTCGGCAGGGATGCCCATTTATGGCCAAATACAATCTTTTGATGTCACAAATGTACTAGTCGCCGTGGTTCGCATATTCGGAGGCACAAAATTGGGGGTTGGCGGATTGATTGGTGCTTATAGGACATCTGCCCAAATAACCCTTGAAGCTTGCAATATTGTGCAATGCATACTGATGGAAGAACTGACTTTGTTATTTAATTATCCGGAAATGGAAAAAGTAATGAGGATCATCAAGCAATACAACTTGGAGGTTATTAATCAAAAATTGGAGCTGACCTGTGTTTTGACTATCGCTATACGTAAAACGGAAATTAATAAAATCAAAGGATTGTTCATTGGAATTAGGGATGTCCAGATTCAACCCAAGGTCATTTAACCAACTTCTCAAGGATATAGGCAGGGCATTTCAGGGGTTTCATTGTTTCTTTATTCATAAAGGCCAAAATAGTATGTGCTTCAGCAAGCAATTCTTTTGCTTCATTGAAGATCTTGTAGTCAAATTCTATTTTTACGGACGGAACCTTTAACAGCTTTGTTTCCACCATAATCAAGTCATCGTAAAGGGCTGATTTCTTAAAGTTCAGGCTCAAGGAAATGACTGGCAGGATAATTCCACTCTCTTCCATCGATTTATAGGAAATTCCAAGATCTCGTAACCATTCCACTCTTCCCATCTCCAAATATTGTGCATAATTGCCGTGATAAACCACTCCCATTTGATCGGTTTCGGCATAACGAACACGAAAAGAAATTCTGTTAATTTCCATAAATTTCCAAGTAAAAAGGATATATTTAAAAGTTTTCTGGTTGGGTTGGCGAACATGCGAAAAAAAAAGGGCAAATTCAATAAGATTTCATTTTTTTTTTAGCTTTTTTGTTCACATATTTGTCCCTCCAAGAAAACGGGCGATGCTCCAGCCGGCTTTCGATAGAGTAACGTAATCACTAACCAACAAAATAAGAGAAAACTTTAAAATGAGTGTTACTGCAAATTCCGTTTGGAACAAATGTTTGGTCTTTATCCAAGATAATATCCAACCGCAGGCATTCAAAACTTGGTTTGAGCCCATTAAGCCCGTTAAACTTTCGGAGAATGCATTGAGTATTCAAGTACCCAGTAAATTTTTTTACGAATGGCTTGAGGAGCATTATGTGAAGATTTTAAAAGTTGCCTTGACCAGGGAATTGGGGGAGACCGCAAAACTTGTGTATGTCATTCGTATGGAAAATACCTATGGCAATCGTGAGCCTTTTACAGAAAAAATACCAAGTTCCAATCGTGGCAATATGGTGCCACAAGAAATGGACGTTCCTATTAAATCTAAAAATCCAGAACTACGCAATCCTTTTGTGATACCGGGGATTCGGAATATTAAAATTGAATCACAACTAAATCCGAATTATAATTTTGATAACTTCCTGGAAGGGGATTCCAATCGCTTGGCGCGTTCGGCGGGAATGGCCGTTGCTAATAAACCTGGTGGGACTTCCTTCAACCCGCTTTTGGTTTTTGGCGGTGTCGGTTTGGGCAAAACTCATTTGGCCCATGCCATTGGGGTGGAAATTAAAGATAAATATCCCGAACGTACGGTCCTTTACATTTCCGCCGAAAAATTTACTCAGCAATATATAGAATCTGTTAAAAAAAATACGCGTAACGACTTTATCCATTTTTATCAATTGATAGACGTTTTGATTATTGATGACGTGCAGTTTCTTTCGGGTAAATCGGGCACTCAGGATGTGTTCTTTCATATTTTCAATCATTTACACCAAAACGGCAAACAAGTTATCTTGACTTCTGACAAGGCTCCCGTCGATATGCAGGATATTGAACAGCGTCTTTTGTCTCGATTTAAATGGGGACTTTCGGCTGAATTGCAAAATCCGGATTACGAAACCCGTATTTCAATTTTAAAGAATAAACTGTACCGTGATGGTGTCGAAATGCCTGACGATATTATCGAATATGTTGCCAAACACATAAAAACCAACATACGGGAACTGGAAGGTGCCATCATATCGCTTATTGCACAATCATCTTTCAATAAAAAGGAAGTTACCCTTGACCTTGCTCAACATGTAGTTGAGAAATTCGTAAAAAATACCAAAAGAGAGGTTTCCATAGATTATATACAAAAAGTGGTATCCGATTACTTTGAAATGGATGTGGCCACCTTGCAATCCAAAACCCGCAAAAGACATATTGTACAAGCGCGTCAATTGGCGATGTTTTTTGCCAAGAAATTCACCAAGGCTTCTCTAGCCAGTATTGGCTCCCAAATAGGAAAACGGGATCATGCAACCGTACTTCACGCATGCAAGACCGTTGACAATTTAGCAGAAACGGATAAACAGTTCCGTAAGTATATTGACGACCTTTCCAAAAAATTCTCTTGAACCTAAAATGGCTACCAGAATACTCATGGTATGCCTTGGAAACATTTGTAGGTCGCCTTTGGCCGAGGGCATTCTGAAAAGTAAAGTCGATCCAAATAAAGTATTTATAGATTCAGCTGGCACCAGCAGCTATCATATAGGTAATCCTCCTGATAAACGAAGCATCAAAGTTGCCGCCAAATATGGTATTGACATTTCAATGCAACGATGCAGGCAGTTTGACATAGAAGATTTTAGTAACTTCGATTTTATATATGCCATGGACCTCAACAACTTCAAAACTATCATCGCCCTTACTTCAAACGAGAACTCAAAATACAAGGTTCAACTGATTATGGGAAAAACAAACGCCGATAGCATTGATATACCCGACCCATATTATCAAGGAAGCGACGGATTTGAGCATGTTTACAAGATGCTGGATACCGCTTGTGACCGTATTGCGCGGGAATTGGAATCAAGAATAAAATTTTAGTCGATGCCAAATAAAAATGATCTTGAAAAGGGGAAGCTTTACCTAATTCCCACCACCTTGGGAGACATTGAGCCTTGGGAGGTTTTACCTATGTCCTTCAAAAGAATCGTAGAGGGTATAGATTATTACATCGTAGAAAATGAAAAAACAGCCAGAAGGTTCATAAAAAAAATAACCCCAAGAAAATCGCAACCTGATCTACACCTGGAAGTTTTAAATAAATATACCGAACCCGAGACCCTTCCCAATCTCCTGATACCCTGCAAAGAAGGTTTTGATGTAGGCATTCTGTCGGAAGCCGGTTGTCCCGGTATTGCAGACCCTGGTGCGGAAGTTGTAAAGATTGCCCATGAAAATAATATAAAGGTGGTTCCTTTAGTTGGCCCCTCTTCCATTCTTTTAGCATTAATGGCAAGTGGTTTAAATGGGCAGAATTTTGCTTTTAATGGATACTTACCTATTGAAACCGCTGATCGAAAAAAAACCATAAAGAAGCTCGAAAAACTATCAATTGACTTTAACCAATCCCAACTTTTCATTGAGACGCCCTATAGAAACGACAAATTGATGTCAGACCTATTGGCTTCCCTTCTGCCTTCAACCAAGATTTGTGTTGCATGCGATATTAGTCTTGCTACAGAATTTATTAGTACAAAGACGGTGTCCGATTGGAAAAAATTCCCCGTTTCACTTCATAAAAGGCCAGCAATTTTTATTGTTCAGGGATAAAAAATAAGCCCTAACGTGAACGCTAGGGCCTATCCATCTTCATATATACATAGTACTTTACACCTTAGGATTCTTTTTTGGGGCAATTGGTGATAAATCATAACCGGAAAATTTCCGTAAATATTTGGAGATGGATGTCCCATAATCATCCATCGCATCAACTTGTCCGTAAGATCTAAGGTATTTTTTAACATTACCCGCCCCTGCCAAATGAGCAGCAGCTAGAATACCTGATTCGGTAATTTCAACACCATTGATATATTTCCCAACGAAACGCACAATATCTCTTCTAAGAATCCATTTATTTCGAGAAACGTTTGTATGGAAAACTTTTTCCTGCAAAGCAGGATCATTTAAAAAACGGGTGGAATTATAGACACCCATCAACTCAAGAGTACCTATTCCGAATTGGTACTTACCCAAATACCCTAAAGTATTCGTTCTAAAATAATTACCCTGCGACTCTTTAAAGGCCAAGGCTTCTTTAAATGCGATGTATGAACTTCCCAAAAAAGGAGGTGCCACCATCATTAGATTCATAGAGGTCGTGTTTTTGGGGAACATGACCAAAGTAGGTTCTGTAACCTTAAGATTTTCGGGGACTTCCACTTTTCCATTGGAAGATTTTAACCCAAAGCTCATTAAGATCAAAAGCATGATAAGAGAACAAAAAAAGATTATACATCTTCTCATATCTCTATTTTCTTAAGACTTCCGACCACAAAAAAAGGCCTGCTTAAATTTCACTTGTCAAATATACGTTTGAATTGAACCTATGGCCGACAGGGTCTTGTTAAAAATATCTAATTTTAGTTAACAAGTCTTAAAATATGGACAAATTACCTATCTGTTTATTTTTTGAGTATTTATCCACCTGATATATTGCTCTTTATTTCGGTTGTGTTGCGCCAAGCTCTTCGCAAATTTATGGTACCCAAAGTCTTCAACATTTGCTACCATATAATAGTATTCATGTTTCTCGGGGCTTAAAACCGCATCAATGGCAGAAATATCGGGCATTGTTATGGGCCCTGGCGGCAGCCCTGAATATTTGTACGTATTATAAGGTGAGTCTAATTCCAAATCTTTGTATAAGACTCTTTTAATTATAGTGTCAAAATTGCCAGTATGTTTTTTTAGCGCAAAAATCACTGTGGGGTCGGCCTGAAGTGCCATATTATCTTTCAATCGGTTCAAATATAAACCTGCAACCCGCGGACGCTCATCAACTTTGGCCGTCTCTTTTTGAACAATGGAAGCTAGAGTAACTACTTGATCCGGACGAAGATTTAAATCGCTAGCCGCCTTAAGCCTAGATACGCTCCAGAACTTTTTATATTCGGAAAGCATCCTATCCCTAAATTTATTCGCAGAAGTATTCCAGAAAAACTCATAACTGTTAGGCAGGTACATTGTTAATTTGGTTGCTTCATTGAAACCATTGTCTTTTAAAAAATTTAAATCTTCGAAAGATGTAAGCAGACTCATACTATCCGCTTCAATTTGAGATGAAATTCTACCAGCGAGATCGGCCAATGTTTCCTGATTGTTAAAGGCAACCCTCACCGGAAGGCTCTGACTACGAAGCGAATTAATAATTTCATTGTTGTTCATCCCTCTATTGATCCTGTATTTGCCCGCCTTTACATTTTCAGTGTATCCTTTTTGTTCCGCTACTTTCTCAAAACTTCCCTTGTCATCAATAATAGAATCAAGGGATTTCTTGGCGTCTTCAAAGGTTGATCCTGTAGGAATGAATACGTACGCCTCATTATCGGCAAACTTCGTGTTAGGAGAAAAAATGGCATCATAAACAAGATAACCAAAAATACCACCAACGATAATTCCGATAATTACTAGGATAAGCAATACCTTTTTCATGTTTATTCTGGTTTTATTTTTTGAAAGAAGACTTCATTCTTGTATTTCCCATTTGTTAAGATCCAATCTATTTTTATACCGACCATTTCAAAACCTAATTTCTTAAAAAGATGAATGCTGGCAAGGTTATCTTCAAGTACGTTTGCATAGACCTGTTTTAGGCCCAAAATTCTAAATGCATAGTCCACCATTAATGTTATTGCCTGTGCCCCTATCCCTTTATTGCGTTCATTCTCGTTTAGAATAACAATACCTAGTCCCGCCCTTTGGTTTTTTGGGTCAAAATCAAATAAGTCTATTAGGCCGATTACTTCCATATTCAATTTACATATACAAAGTCGCAATTGCTTTGCTTCATAGATATCCCGATGGGCATTGTCCAAATATAATTTAAGAACATGTTTTGAATAAGGTGTAGTTGTGTTGCTTATTTCCCAAACTTCGGTATTGTTTTCCAATTCATAGAGGAAATCAAGGTCCTCAGGCTCTAAAGCTCTCAGTATAATAGTACTACCTTGCAATATTAGCATGATATAGTACCTTTAAAAACGGCCTCAGCAGGACCTATTAAGTATACATCTTGGTATGCATCTCCCACCTTATCGAATTTCACCTCCAGCTCCCCACCCAATACAAAAACTTTTATCTGATTGGATGTTGCCTTGCCAGATGCATGCATAGCTATTGCTACGGCCGTGGCTCCCGTTCCACAAGAAAGTGTTTCATCCTCCACACCACGTTCGTAGGTTCTAATGGAAAATGCATTAGTATTTTTTGGTTCAACAAAATTAATATTGCTTCCTTTCTCGCCATACATGCCATATCGCAATTTTCTTCCTTCTGTCACCACTTCAAAATCGGCAAGTCCCTTAACCAGTTGAACATGGTGTGGAGAACCTGTATTGAGGAATATGTAATTTGGCTTTGTACGTACTTCAGCAACATTGCCCATTCGTAAACTAATCAAACCATTCTTAATTGTTGCGGAATGCAAGCCATCGACTGCTGTAAAATTTGCACTCTTGTCTATAACTCCCAAGTCCTTCGCAAAAGCTACAATACATCTGCCCCCATTCCCACACATACTACCCTCATTTCCATCTGAATTGAAATAGACCATCTTAAAATCTGCTTTCTCATCTTCTTCCAACAAAATAAGACCATCCGCACCAATACCAAATTTTCTGTCACAGAGAAATGAGATAAGCTTTGCGTCTTCTTTGGGAAAACGCCTATCACGGTTATCCACCATTACAAAGTCATTTCCGGTACCTTGGTATTTACAAAAGTCTTGTGTCATATTGATATTTGAATAACAAATATAAAACTTATTTAAGGTTATGTTAGCAGTTAAAAAGTAGTTAAACTCGAGAAAGGAAACCTAAGAATCTATTAGCTTTACGTTGTTCAAATGAAATAAAACAAAAATTAAAAACAGTTATGAAGAAGATTGGAAGTTTATTATTGGTTTCCATTTTTGCAGGAGCGATTACCTTAGGTGCCTACAAACTCTTATTTGAAAAGGCGAATTTCACGTTGATCTCGCAAAACGATGGTGCGTCGGTACTTAATACGAGCATAACGCCAACATCACCCAAAGGTGCGGGTATCAATGAGGTTGATTTCACCTTGGCAGCTGAAAATACAGTTAATGCGGTAGTGCACGTAAAAAATTTAACGCTTAGCCGATGGACCAAGCAGTCCTATGGATTTCTTTTTTGGTTCAAGGGAAAACTCCATACCGCAAGTGGGCTCGGGTTCCGGAGTAATCATTACGGCCGATGGTTATATTGTTACCAATAACCATGTTGTGGAGAATGCCACGCAATTACAAGTTACCTTGAACAATAATAGGACGTATGAGGCTGAATTCATAGGTTCCGATCCGAATTCTGATATAGCGTTGCTAAAAATTAAGGCAGATGACAAACTACCCTATCTGGCTTTTGGGGATTCTGATAATACGAAAGTTGGTGAATGGGTACTGGCCGTGGGAAATCCATTTAACCTTACCTCAACGGTCACTGCTGGCATTGTAAGTGCAAAAGCCAGGAATCTTGGTAGGATCGACCAATCTTTTATTCAAACCGATGCCGCTGTGAATCCCGGAAATAGTGGTGGCGCATTGGTAAATACCAATGGCGATTTGGTGGGTATCAATACAGCAATTAGTTCGCAAACCGGTTCTTATGTTGGTTATTCTTTTGCCGTTCCGAGCAATATTGCTAAAAAAGTGGTTGATGATATTTTGGAATACGGGAATGTCCAGAAAGGTATTTTAGGCATTAACTCCCCTTCTTTGAATACACAATATGCGATTGAAAAAGGATTTAATGAAATTGATGGCGTGTATATTGAAAGTGTTGAAGAAGGAACGGGTGCGGCGGAAGCTAAACTGCAGTCCGGCGATATCATCAAAAAAATCGATCACGTAAATGTGCATAAGTTGTCAGATCTTACAGGATATTTAGCCACTAAAAGACCAGGAGATGAAGTAGAGGTTGCTTATGAGAGAGACGGTGATGTACAGGCGGTTCAAGTAAAACTGATCGAAAGGCAAACCCTTGATATACCGGAAATGGGCCTAACCGTTAAGAACCTTACCGAAAACGACAAGAAATTATTTCGCACAAAAAAAGGTGTCAAGATCATAGGAGTACCTGAAACGTATCGTGGTTATGGTTTGGATGGCAAAGTACTTTTATCAATTGATGATGAAGAAATAAATGATGTGCAGGAGGCAAAAACACTTTTTGGCAGAATTTCAAAATATAAAAAGACGGTCATTACAATGTTAAATGAAAAAGGAGAAAGAGAAAGACTTATTTTTCAATAATGCTCGATAGAATTGTGAAAAAGGCCCTGGTATCAATCGGGGCTTTTTCTTTAATAAAACCTTGCATGAAAACTTTTAAAAAATTTAATTTTTTACATAGATTGTGGTAAGCAAAGACCTATTTCATTGATTAAATTCAAACATCTAGCAATACCTTATCGGTCAATTTTTTTCTTAATTGATTTTAATGAATTACTTTAGTCATCTCTAAATCATTATTAACAATAAGAATTACATAAATGAAAGTTCTAAGATTACTCTTTATTGTAATATCCCTATTGACCTATAACCTACAATTTGCACAAGAAGAGGGAAACGAGGGAGACGATGACAAACTCTCATTGGATGAAGGTCCGATAAGCAGTCAATTTGATTTTATTGCCAAAAAATCGGGAAATTATCGTGCCGATGGGGTTAGATATGAAGTCGTAAAAGAAAGCAACCTATACAAATTACGTAGTAATGTATTGGATACCATGAATGCGGTAAACAAGAAAACTACGGAGTTAAAGTCCACAATTGCTGAGCATGAAACGACCATAAGCTCACTTAATAAAAAACTTGGTGAGACTACGAATACCCTAGCAAGCGTAACGGAAGAAAAGGATAGTATGTCATTTTTGGGCATACTCGTCTCAAAAATTACATATAATACCATACTATGGTCTATTATAGCTGGGCTGTTAGGATTGACTTTATTTTTTATGTACAAATTCCGGCGTAGCAATACGCTTACCCAAGAGGCAAAAACAGCCTTGTCCGAAGTTGAAGTGGAATATGAAGATCATAGGAGAAGGGCTCTTGAAAGGGAACAAAAAATAAGTAGGCAACTTCAAGATGAAATAAACAAGAGTAGGAAGCAAAAATAAAAAGCCCCGTTTGGGGTTTTTTTTTGCAATAGCATAGATATGATCACGATTTTCAAGGCAAATGAAGAGCATCTAGAAATTCTTGTCCCATTATTTGATAAGTACAGGATTTTCTATAAGCAGATTTCCAATCTTGATTCTGCTAAAAAGTTTCTTAAGGAAAGAATTGCAAATCAAGAATCCGATATTTTTATTGCAGCGGTTAATGACAAAGCAGTCGGATTTACACAATTATATAAAACATTCTCCTCTGTCACTATGCAAGCCTCCTACATATTGAATGACCTTTATGTTGAAGAATCATATAGAAAGAATGGAGTTGGAGAAGCTTTATTGAGCAAGGCGAAAGAATTTTGTCGCGAACAAGGATTTAAAGGCCTTGCCTTAGAGACCGCCAAGGACAATTCGGCACAGTATCTCTATGAAAAATTGGGTTGGCAAAAAGATACGTGCGTTTTTCATTATTTTTGGCCTTCCGATTCATGGACTAATAAATAAACTATGCGAATTGATATTGTCACGGTTCTGCCTGAACTCCTAAAGAGTCCGTTCGAAGCTTCCATTATGAAACGTGCGATTAAGAAAGGGCTAGTGGAAGTCCATTTTCATAACCTTCGCGATTATACAGACAAAAGTTACAATCAGGTTGATGATTATCAATTTGGAGGCGGTGCAGGAATGGTACTCATGATCGAGCCAATTGATAAATGCATAACATTCCTTAAATCACAAAGATTGTACGATGACATTATCTATATGACGCCAGACGGCGAGACTCTTAACCAAAAAATGGCCAATACAATTTCGCTTCAAGAAAATCTAATTATATTGTGCGGGCATTATAAAGGTGTTGATCAAAGGGTGAGGGATACACTGATTACGCGAGAAATTTCGATTGGAGATTATGTATTGTCTGGTGGGGAGTTAGGCGCGGCCATATTATGTGATTCAGTAATTAGATTAATTCCTGGAGTGTTAAATGATGAAACATCCGCACTAACGGACAGCTTTCAAGATAATCTTTTAGCTCCACCCGTTTATACAAGACCCTTTGATTATAAAGGGGTAAAAGTGCCTGAGGTGCTACTCAGTGGGGATTTTGCCAAGATTGAAAGCTGGAGAGAGGAGCAATCGCATAAACGGACAGAACTTCTTCGTCCAGACCTTTTACGCTAATTCCAGATCCATAATAACTTTAGGTAAAAAATCATTACAATTACCTTGCAGATTTTAATTTATAACGTATTTTTGCGCTCTGTTAAATCAACCTCTGACGAAAATCGTGAATGTTGGTAGCATATAATCATAAACTAATACCATGGAATCATTAATTAAGTTCGTACAAGACGAGTTTGTTCCAAAAAAGGACTTTCCCAAATTTTCCTCAGGAGATACAATTACGGTATACTACGAAATCAAGGAAGGTGAAAAAACACGTACCCAGTTCTTCAAAGGTGTTGTAATCCAAAGAAGAGGTACAGGGGCAACCGAAACATTTACTATTCGTAAAATGTCAGGTACTGTTGGTGTGGAGCGAATATTCCCCATTAACATGCCGGCCCTGCAAAAAATAGAAGTAAACAAGCAGGGGAAAGTACGCAGAGCCCGTATATTCTACTTTAGAGGTCTTACAGGTAAGAAAGCCCGTATAAAAGAGGTTCGGTCGTAATTCTTTGGGAGTTGCACCAGATAAGTAATCCCGCTCTGACATTCTCAGAGCGGGATTTTTCATTATAAACAATTGTTAATGACCATAGTTCATAATCTGTTGATTACTAATTTGTTCTAAAGTTTTGATTTTGAATAAAATAATAGTACATTTAAGAATGATTTAAAGGAAATATCGGACTGATATAATTTTAAATCATTATAGAGTTTACGTTCTTTATATTATTGTTTAGTCAACAAAAGATTAAAATGCTGTTTCTGCAGCGGTTGATTTTTTGAAATGACGAGTTTGGATGCAAGGGGCTGTCGCCTCATGCAAAATCTAAATGGGTATCTTTTGAATGTACTTATGGAACTTTGGTGAAGTTTGAACATAGGGAGATTACTAAGACGATGAGAAGAAATGCAAAGTAGTTGCTTGGTTTCATAATTAAGAACGAAAGTGTTTCAAACGTTGAAATAACAGAGCATAAGCAATCAATGGTTGCCGTTTTGTTGAAAAACAGAACAAAAAAATTGTGAGTTATTTCTAAAAAGCCATATCAATGTATTCGTACAATGATATGGCTTTTGTTATTTATACCTAGTTCCTATGCCGTCTAAAGGAATATGGGCTATTTTTATAGATTGGGATTGTACACCATCCATTTTTGGTCTTTACAATAAATCACAAAAACGCTATATTATGGCAATGTAACCCGTCATGTACACGTGCATAAAGTTGTATATTTGCTCCGCTTTAATTTAACTAGAATAAATAGATGCCAAAAATTTTTTACACCAAAACAGACGAAGCACCAGCTTTGGCAACCCAATCCTTTCTTCCAATTGTTCAAGCTTTCACCAAAACGTCGGGTATCATTATAGAGACCAAGGACATTTCATTATCTGCAAGGATCATTGCAACTTTCCCTGAATTCCTGCATGAGGACCAACGTATTGAAAATGATTTGGAGCTATTGGGCAAAATGGCCATGGATCCCAGTGCCAATATTATAAAACTACCCAATATAAGTGCCTCTGTACCACAACTTAAAGATGCAATTATAGAATTACAAGGTAAAGGATATGCAATTCCGGATTATCCGGATGAAACTAAAACCGAAGTGGATAAAGATACCAAATCCAGATACGATAAGATAAAAGGGAGTGCCGTAAATCCTGTGCTTAGGGAAGGCAATTCTGACCGCAGGGCTCCTAGGGCCGTAAAGAATTATGCAAAAAAGAATCCGCATTCAATGGGTGCATGGAGCTCAGATTCAAAGACCCATGTGGCAACAATGGATCATGGGGATTTTAAATCGAACGAGAAATCGCTCACCGCTAGTGATGCGACGAGCATTCGAATTGAATTGGTAAAAAACGACGGTTCAAGCAAAGTTCTGAAAGAAAAGATTTCCCTTCTAAAAGGTGAAATTATCGATGCCACCATCATGAGCAAAAAGGCACTCATTTCATTTTTCAAAAAACAGGTTGATGATGCCAAAGAAAAAAATGTGTTGTTATCGCTTCATATGAAAGCGACCATGATGAAGGTATCCGACCCTATTATTTTTGGCCACGCCATTCATGTTTTCTTTTCAGATGTTTTTGAGAAGTATGCCGAAGTATTTGATGAAATTGGGGTCAATGCGAACGATGGCCTAGAAACACTTTTTAGTAAATTAAAATCGTTGCCTCCTGTCAAGAAATCAGAAATAGAGGCCGACATTCGCAAAGCCATTGAGAACGGTCCTACATTGGCCATGGTAAACTCCGAGAAGGGAGTAACCAATTTGCATGTTCCGAGTGATATTATCATTGATGCCTCAATGCCCGCGATGATCCGTAATTCTGGTAAAATGTGGAATTCGCAAGGAAAATTACAAGACACCAAGGCAATAATTCCAGATAGTAGCTATGCTGGCATTTATTCCGCTACAATAGATTTTTGTAAAAAACACGGTGCATTTGATCCCAGTACCATGGGAACCGTTCCCAACGTTGGACTTATGGCCCAAAAGGCGGAAGAATATGGTTCACATGACAAAACTTTTGAGATTGATTCCGATGGGATTGTAAAAGTTATAGATATAAATACGGGCAAAACACTTATTGAGCATTCCGTTGAGAAAGGAGATATTTGGAGAATGTGCCAAACCAAGGATGCCCCTATTCAGGATTGGGTAAAACTGGCAGTTTCCCGTGCAGAGGCCACCGGTATTCCAACTATTTTTTGGTTAGATCCCACCAGGGCCCATGATAGAGAATTGATTCAGAAAGTAAATTTATATCTTAGAGAATATGATGTCTCAAAATTGGACATTGAGATTTTATCACCCATTGAAGCGACCGAGTTTACCCTAAAACGTATCAAAGAAGGAAAAGACACCATTTCAGTATCGGGCAATGTACTAAGGGATTATTTAACGGACCTGTTTCCTATTCTTGAAGTGGGTACCAGTGCTAAAATGTTGTCCATTGTGCCCCTTATGAATGGTGGAGGGCTCTTTGAAACAGGTGCAGGAGGTTCCGCTCCCAAGCACGTGGAACAATTTTTGGAAGAAGGTCATTTAAGATGGGATTCATTGGGAGAATTTTTGGCACTTGGGGTTTCGTTGGAATTTTATGGTGAAAAAAACAATAGCGAGAGAGCCAAAATTCTTGGAGATGCACTTGACAGTGCTACTGAGAAGTTTTTGGACAATGACAGATCACCTTCCCGTAATGTTAAGGAATTGGATACTCGAGGAAGCCATTTTTACTTGGCCCTTTATTGGGCACAGGCATTGGCAAAACAGGACAAAGATGACGAACTAAAAACTATATTCAGCCAAACGGCCAAAGAAATGGAAGAAAAAGAATCGCTAATTCTTGATGAATTGCGTGATGCACAGGGAACCTCACAAAACATTGGTGGTTATTATAAACCAGACAATGACCTCGTATCCGAAGCAATGCGACCTAGCAAAACATTGAACAAAATACTCGCACAAATTTAATAGGTCATATTTCATTATGAAAGGCAAGTCCTATGTCACTTCGCATAGGGCTTTTTTTGTGCCTTAAATTAATGTTAACAATTGTCCTGAAGGACTTTTTCTATTTATTTTTATCAAAAATTGCCTTCAATGTATCAGAGCACGAAAGTT
This sequence comes from uncultured Flavobacteriaceae bacterium, assembly GCA_963703125.1. Taxonomy (GTDB): domain Bacteria; phylum Bacteroidota; class Bacteroidia; order Flavobacteriales; family Flavobacteriaceae; genus MFD04716-140. Next base: position 33,866 of record OY969790.1, read on the forward strand.
GCACTTACCCTACTTTTCCTATTTTCACTTTTTTCATCGGCCCAAGAAAAATTTACCATTAGCGGCATAATTTCGGAAGCCTCTAGCAATGAAACTTTAATTGGGGTCACCATTGCAGTTCCAGAACTTAGAACCGGTGTTACAACCAATGAATACGGATTCTATTCATTAACGCTCCCCCAAGGCGAATATAAAATACTAATAAGTTATTTGGGCTTCCAGGATGTTTTGGAAAACATAAATCTTTCAGGGGATAAAAAAATCAATTTCCAGTTGTTGGAGGAAGCCGAGCAGCTTGATGAAATTATTGTTACGGAAGATGTTGAAAAAATGGACATTCGCAAACCTCAAATGAGTGTGAATACCATGTCTGCCGCCACCATTAAGAAAATACCTGTAATCTTGGGTGAAGCCGATGTAATAAAATCTATCCTATTACTACCCGGAGTTACCAATGCGGGGGAAGGCGCGTCCGGTTTTAATGTTCGAGGGGGCGCCGTAGATCAAAACTTGATTCTGCTCGACGAAGCCATTATATTCAATTCTTCCCATCTCTTTGGCTTTTTTTCCGTTTTTAATCCAGACGCAATAAAAGATTTAAAACTTTACAAAGGGGGAATCCCCGCCCGCTATGGGGGTCGTGTCTCTTCTGTTCTTGATATTTTTCAAAAAGAAGGGAACAGCAAGGAATATACGGTTAACGGGGGCATTGGTGCTGTGGCGAGTCGACTGCTCGTCGAAGGTCCACTGGTAAGGGACAAATCTGCTTTTCTAGTTGGGGGCAGGGCCTCCTATGCACATTTGTTTCTTCCATTGTTCGATATAGACAATACCGCCTATTTCTATGATTTGAATACGAAGATAAATTTCAATCTCAATCAACGCAATAGTATCTTTTTATCGGGTTATTTTGGTAGGGATGTTTTTGGTATAAGCGAAAGTTTTGTGAATACCTATGGGAACGCATTAGGGAACTTTCGATGGAACCATCTGTTTTCAGATAAGCTGTTCTCAAACCTTTCCTTAATCTATTCGGATTACTATTATGGTTTGAAACTGGATTTCGTAGGCTTCAACTGGAACTCGGGCATTCAGAATTTCAATCTTAAATATGACCTAAAACATTATTTAAGTGACAAACTTCAAATCAATTATGGAATAAACAATATATACTATCATTTCAACCCGGGAAAAATAGAACCTAGCAATGCCAATTCTGGTATTCTTGAGGAACAATTGATACAAAAGTATGCCAATGAGTTTGCCGCTTACATTGATATAGAACATGATATTACACAAAAACTTAGTCTGGGATATGGCCTGCGGTACAGTAATTTTGTTCGTTTGGGTCAAGATGAATTAAATGTATATCAAAATAACAATCCGGTCTTCTTTGATCCAACTCTGCAAATTTATCAGGAGGGTAAGCCCATAGAAACAATTGACCCTGGTAAGGGCAGTTTATCAACCTTCAATAATTTAGAACCCAGGGCATCAATGGCGTATACATTTAATGACAATAACTCAATAAAGGCAAGCTATACAAGACTGGCACAATACCTCCATCTCCTGTCGAATACCAGTTCTCCCACCCCGCTGGATGTTTGGACACCCAGTGGGCCATTTGTGAAACCTCAATTACTGGATCAGTATGCTTTTGGGTATTTCAAAAATCTCAAAAATGGTGCCTACTCCGTTGAATCTGAAGTCTTCTACAAGGAAATTCAAAACAGAATAGATTACATAGATGGTGCTAATTTAATTGCCAATGAAGCTATAGAACAAGTAATCCTTAACGGGGAAGCCAAGGCATACGGTCTTGAACTGCTGATACGCAAAAATAAAGGTGTCTTTCAAGGTTGGTTGGCATATACCCTTTCCAGATCCGAACAAAGAACACCTGGCAGAACGGCTATAGAAACCGGTATCAATAATGGGGAGTGGTATAATACGCCGTATGATAAAACCCATGATATTTCCTTTTATGGTGGCTATGACCTGAACCAGAAATGGAACTTCAACGCAAATTTTGTTTTTCAAACGGGACAGCCTACCAACTATCCCATCGGGCAATTTGAGTTTCAGGATTTAAGTATTCCCTATTATGGGTCAAGGAACAATGAGCGATTACCTGCCTATCACAGAATGGATATTTCAGCAACGATGACCCCTCGAAAAAATAAGAACAGAAAATGGCAGGCCGAATGGGTTTTTAGCCTTTACAATGTTTACAATCGAAGGAATGCCGCATCCATTACTTTTAGCCGCAATCAAGATACCGGTGTGAACGAAGCAGTGCGTACGTCCATTTTTGGATTCGTGCCTGCGGTAACCTATAATTTCAAGTTTTAAGAGATGAGAAAAATAACGTCTTCAATAGTTTTCTTTATCCTTTTATATGCATGCCAAGATGTAATAGAAGTTGAAGTGCCCATAGATGAACCACGTTTGGTTATTGATGCCCTCATTCGCATTGATGATATTGCCCAACCAACAGCCTTTGTTCAAATTAAAGCGAGCATCACTAGTTCTTTTTTTTCTGAAACCCAACCAACGGCACTAACCAGTATAGTGCTGACAAATACCCAATCAGGTGACAATGAGACACTTACTTCCTCTCAGGAGTTTGGTCTTTATACAAAAGAAGTCCCAATGCAACTATTAACCGAAGGTGATTTGGAACTTAGCATTCTCTACAACGGTCAGAATTATTTGGCCAAAACAAAATTCGTTCCCAGCGTACCCATTGATAATCTTGAACAAGGAAACGGTACTTTGTTTACAGGAACCGAAACCGAAGTGATATTAACTTTTAGGGATGCGCCAGATCGGACAGATTTTTATTTATTCGATTTTGATTTTAGTCAATATCTTGTATCTGAGGATACTTTTTATCCGGGACAGTCTTTTCAATTTTCTTATTTCTATGATCAAGATCTATTACCTGGTCGTGAAGTCACCATTAGCATACTTGGTGTAGATGAACCCTTTTATAACTATATGAATCAATTAATACTTCAGAGCGGCGGTGACCAGGGGCCATTTCAAACACCTGCGGCAACTGTAAAGGGAAATATTATCAATACCTCCGACTCAACTAATTTTGCTTTGGGTTATTTTGCTGTCTGTCAATCTTTTACAGATTCTCTAATGATTGAAGAAAGAAATTAAATCAAGATTGATTTTGATTTTTTAGGAATTGGAATATCTTTTTCTCAATTAATTCCGCAGCATGTTTCATGCTATATTGTATTGGTTTGGATACGTCTCGAATTTCTATAACTTCCTTTAGACCTAATTGTGTAAGTTCATTTTTTTCAACATCTGCCTGTCCACAAATTACAACCACAGGCACCGAATGTTTTTTGCCCAATGCTACTACCCCTTTAATCAACTTGCCATGCAAAGTTTGATTATCAAACTTGCCTTCTCCCGTAATAATATAGTCGATGCTTTTTTTGTCAAATAAGTCCTCAACATTGGCCAAATTGAGGACAAAATCAATTCCTGAGATAAACTCGGCATTTAAAAACACTTTTAGACCATATGCCGTTCCTCCCGCCGCTCCTGATCCAGGGGAATCAGATACATCAATGTTCAATTGTTCTTTCACCAATTGGGACAAATGTTTTAATCCCTCATCCAATAACTTAATCTGTTCCTGATCAGCTCCCTTCTGCGCCGCATACACATGTGCCGCACCTTGCTTGCCAAATAAGGGGTTATCTACGTCGTTTACCGCAAAAATGGAAATTCTACCGCTTATTTCAGGGTGTGCTTCAATAGAATATATTTTCGATAGGTTTTCTCCTATTGGCTCCAATTCTTTTCCTGTTTTATCAAAAAATTTATGCCCCAATGCCCTGGCAATCCCCGTTCCTGCATCATTCGTTGCGCTACCCCCCAAACCAACGTATATTCTTTTTACACCTCTTTTTATGGCATCCTTGATCTGAAGCCCCGAGCCATAGGTAGAGGCCCTCATTACATTACGTTGATCATTGCCCAACAACTCAAGCCCCGAAGCCTTGGCAAGTTCAATATAGGCCGCTCCCCTTTTAATATCGATTAGATAAGGGGCTTTCATTTTTCTCCCCAACGGATCAACAACATCTACCAATATCCGGTTACATGAAACATTTTCAGCAACTGAATTTAAAAAGCCATCACCGCCGTCAGAGGCCAGGACAGAATAGATTTCGTATTGAGGATCTATTTTTTTGATTCCCTTTTCAATTGATCTTATAACTTCTTTAGCTGTTAACGAACCCTTGAATTTATCTGGAATCAACAGTACCCGCATGTTTGTGGAATCAAATTATAAAGGTGAAACTTTCCTTAAATATAAGCTTTAATCAATACTTTTGAAGCTTAGATTTCGGCAATACATGAAAACAGATAAGGAACTACTGCTTAAGGGATTAAAATATATAGCATATACAATTGCCCTAATGTTTATCGCTCCTTTTGTTATATCCCAAGCTTTCAAAAATCAGGCACACCCTTGGTTTTGGCCCGTTCTTATTCTTGGCTTGGCACTCGCCTTAGGTGCCATTTCTTTTGGGTTCTATAGTATGAGGATAATTATGGATGCCCTGTTTGGAAAAAAGAAGTAAAACAAAGACCACCCCAATAAACCACTAATTTTTAGGGTCTTTTTTTGAAGTGTTCCATTTATTGTTAAGCTCGGAGAAGTCATAGCTCAATGCCGATTTTTGCGGCACCAATTGACCTGCCAGAAATGCCCTTTGTAAAATATCTTCGATGAGATAATCTTCTTGTACCAGATCTGGGTGAAATTCTTCCTTGATACTAATATTGAAAAGTTTTGCCGTGGTATTGTACCAAAATGCCCGCCAACCGCTTCGCAATTCTTTCACTAAACTAAAAGCGGTTTTCCCTGTTTGCCTATAGATCAGTTTTACCAGAATCTGTCCTTCGGTCCGGGTCAACTTTTTCAGCTCATCAGAAAATTCCCCTTCAATATATTTTTGAACTTCCTTGGTGTATCTTTTGCGATGTCTTGGTTTCGTTATTTTGGCGAGGCTATCATTGAGTTCTACCAATCGCTCCGCCGCCAGTTTTGCATAGGGGTATACCTTCAATGTTTTACGCCTTAAAATATAGTATCTGAGTTTCTCCTCATAACTAGCGAATGAAAGCTTGCCAAAAACGTAGACCTCATCCAAATCAATTGAACTGTGAAAGATTGAATCACCTTCTATGATGATAAGGTTCTCTTGGACAGAATCAATGGGCTGGTTCCTCAATTTGAGTATAACCCAAGATTGGGACAAAAGCAAGCATACATATTGATAGGTTTTTTTTCATCTTCTTTTTCATACTCAAAAGGCCTGCCAAAATTAACGATAAAGATGGGATGTTATTATTAATTAAAAGTGAATATTGCTAAGTTTGCATCAAATACAGAACTAAATGAGCAACACGAAAATTCTAACAAAAAAATCGATGGATTTTTTTGAGAAATACCTTAATAATGCGGCCCCTACAGGTTATGAGTGGGAAGGTCAAAAATTGTGGATGAACTATTTAAAACCGTATGTTGATACCTTCATAACGGATACGTATGGAAGCGCCGTAGGTGTAATTAATCCTGACGCAAAATACAAAGTAGTGATCGAAGGTCACTCAGACGAAATCTCTTGGTACGTTAACTACATTACCGACAATGGACTGATCTATGTGATTCGGAACGGTGGTAGTGATCACCAAATTGCTACATCAAAGTGGGTAAATATCCATACCAAAAAAGGAATTGTGAAAGGCGTATTTGGATGGCCTGCAATACATACACGTAAGGCCGACAAGGAAGAATCCCCAAAATTGGATACTATTTTTATAGACATAGGTGCAAAGGATAAGGCTGAAGTTGAGAAACTAGGCGTGCATGTTGGGTGTGTTATTACCTATCCAGATGAATTTCATGTACTGAACAAGGATAAATTTGTTTGCCGGGCCATTGACAATCGTGCCGGAGGTTTTATGATCGCCGAAGTTGGTCGTTTATTGCATGAAAATAAAAAGAAACTGCCTTTCGGTCTGTATATTACAAATTCAGTCCAGGAAGAAATTGGTCTAAGAGGTGCTGAGATGATTACCCAGACCATCCGACCCAATGTGGCAATTATTACGGATGTTTGCCATGACACCACTACCCCCATGATCGAGAAGAAAACCCAAGGACATACCGAAATTGGTGCCGGACCTGTAATTTCTTACGCTCCTGCCGTGCAAAATAAACTCAGGGAACGCATCATTGAAACTGCCGAAAAAAATAAAATACCTTTCCAACGAATGGCAGCGTCAAGATCAACAGGAACAGATACAGATGCCTTTGCCTATAGCAATGGTGGGGTGGCTTCGGCATTGATATCCTTACCATTGAGATATATGCATACAACCGTAGAAACGGTACATAAAGATGATGTTGAAAATGTCATACGCCTCATTTACGAGACCTTGTTGAATATAAAATCGGGTGAGACTTTCAGCTATTTTGATTAATTCTATTTTAAGAACCTGTCAACAAAAAATTGAAAGGGTCTTTTTTTTTTTTGATATTTTAGATGGATGAGCTTATAGACATATTGGATGCCGATGGAAATTTGACCGGTATTACTGCAATGAAATCCGAGGCTCATAAAATGGGCCTACTCCATCAAACTATTCACGTATGGTTCTATACCAAAAATGGACAAGTCCTAATTCAACAAAGAGCTAAAAACAAAGATACCCATCCCCTACTTTGGGATGTATCCGTGGCTGGACATATCGGTGCCGGAGAAGAAATTGAAATCTCTGCAATCCGTGAAGTGCAGGAGGAAATCGGACTTACCATTACAAAAAAAGAGCTACAAAAAATAGGCGTGTTTAAGTCCGTTCATAAACATCATGAGGATTTAATAGACAATGAACTCCACCATACTTTTATAAGCGAATTAAAAGTCCCTCTTGAAAGCTTACAAAAACAAGAAACTGAAGTAGAAAATTTGGCTCTTATTCCCTTAACTCAATTTGCCGAAGAAACATGGGGAATGGCAAATTTGAAAAAATACGTACCACACAACCCGGAATATTACCAAACGATTATCAAAAGTATAAAGGAAAGATTATAATTTCTTTTTAAAGTGTCCTTTTGGATATAAAAATCTGATATTCTCCAGCTTTTTCATTATTTGAATAGTTGATGAACATTACATTTGAACATCTTTATTTATAGGAAACTGGGTTGGAATTGAATCTTTCGGTTCTCCTAAATTCTCTCTCAAATCTATTTCTATGCCGCGCGCAATAGTAGAAATCGGTACATCGTTGGCTGAACTTTCAAAAGGATTTTCGCCCACGCTTCCAATGCGGTTCATGGTATGAAATATCCACATTACTACAACACAAAAGGGAACGGTCATCCAAACAAAAAAGCGTCCATAAAGTGGGAATTGCCCCTCCAATTTAATTGCTATTTCAGAAAATTGGGGAGCTATACCCAAGGGCAGTAGCATAATGAACAACCATGTAAAGTAATACATCAACGTAGCAAACTGCCTTGGGTAGGGGAAGTTTTTTATTCGTTCCGATTTTCCTTGATGCGTAAAAAGTTCTTCAAGCACATTTTCCAATTCCAAAAAAGAAAATTCCCAAATCAACTTTCTCTCCTTTAGTTCCCTTAGTTGTTTGGATTGCAAGTAAAGTACGGCGGTTTGCTTATTGGCCTTCTCCATTACATACTTTATTTCATCTGGTGAAAGATATAAGACCAATTCATCTTCCATTTTAGTGATCAGCTCTGGAACGTGGATCATTGTCGACCATTCCCTATTGGTTTTTTGATCCATCACGTATTCCCAGGACCTAGGTTGTCGCATGGCATAGCGAAGGGTTGTCAACCACGCAATGTGGCGATGAATCAATGTCTTTTTTATTTGGAAAATTTCTTCTTCGGAAATGGGACTTTTGGTATGTTCATTGCTTATCATATCCTGAACCATTATGCCAAAGGTTCTGGATGAATTTACAATGGATCCCCATATTTGACGCGCCTCCCAGATTCTGCCATAGGCAGCATTGTTCTGAAAACCTATAACGAAGGCTACCGCAGTGCCGATGAGGGCTACTGGCGTAAAAGGAATTTGCAGCCACTGGCCTTTGAATAGTACGAACAACAATACTTCTGCAAATGCGATTGCTACAAACCAATAGGTCTCTATTCTGGTCCAAAGAATCAAATCTTTGATTGAAAATCGCTTTTTGGTATACATCAAATTCAGTTTAAGTGGTTATCTGCCCTTAATAGACAACTCTCTGGCTTTATGGTTTATCAGTAATGTATAATTTAAAATCCCCTGGACGATCCAAATCAAAACGTTGTTGCCCTCCATCCACCATATTTTTAACTACAAATGAATTATTGGCCATTTCCTCTTCACCAATTAAAATTACATAAGGTACGTTCCTATTATTGGCATACTTCATTTGCTTCTGCATTTTAGAAGCAGTCGGGTACACATCCGCCTTTATACCTGATTTTCGAAGCTGACTTACCAATTTTAACCCCGTTAAGGCTTCCTTCTCCCCAAAATTCACACAGAGTACTTCAAGTGATTGGTTCACCGTATCGGGAAAAAGCCCCAACTCTTCCAAGACCAGATAAATACGGTCAAGACCAAATGAAATACCTACGCCACTCACATCCTTAAGTCCAAAAATACCGGTAAGGTCATCATATCGGCCACCTCCACCTATAGATCCCATTTCAACACCTTGGGGCGGCGCAACTTCAAAAATTGTTCCCGTATAATAATTGAGTCCGCGTGCCAGCGTTACATCGATGGATAGTTTGGCCGATTGCAGTTCCAAAGTCTCTATGGATTCAATGATATACGTCAATTCTTCAACTCCCTTGGTTCCCTGTTCGGAACCGGACAATAATTGGCGAAGATTCTCAAGCTGTTCTAGGTTAGATCCCTGCATTGAAAACAATGGACTCGCCAACTCGATTGCCGTTTCGGAAATACCCTTTTCGAGCATTTCCTTTTTTACGCCAGCTTCCCCAATTTTATCCAACTTGTCCAAGGCAACCGTAAAATCGACCAAAAGATCCTCTGCTCCAATAGTTTCTGCAATTCCGGCAAGTATTTTACGATTATTTAGCTTGATGCAAACGCCTTCCAATCCCAATTCGGTAAAGACCGAATCATATAGTTGAACCAGCTCAACCTCTTGTAAAAGGGAATTCGCTCCAACCACATCGGCATCGCATTGATAAAACTCGCGAAACCGCCCTTTTTGAGGGCGATCCGCCCGCCAAACGGGCTGAATTTGATAGCGCTTAAAGGGGAAATCAATTTCATTTTGGTGCATCACCACATATCGGGCAAAGGGAACCGTAAGGTCGTAGCGGAGTGCTTTTTCTGAGATTTTAGGTCCCATGGCAGAACTATTTTTTGACGAATAGGTAAATTCATCCAATTTACCAAGAAAATCACCTGAATTTAGAATCTTAAAAATCAAGCGGTCCCCTTCCTCTCCATACTTTCCCATTAGGGTATCGGAATTCTCAAAAGAAGGAGTTTCAATAGGCTGAAAGCCAAAAACTTGAAAATGTTTCTTGATAATATCAATAATATAGGAACGCTTCGCTACTTCTGACGGTGAAAAATCCCGGGTACCTTTGGGAATGCTTGGTTTTTGTGCCATTGGTTTTTAATCTGTTGCAAATATAGTCCTCACTTCAGTCCCTTCCAAAGGAGGTGAAGTTTCATTTTACCTAATTCCCAAAAAAAGCTAAGAGGCTATAATCGCATCAAACCATTGGTACAAATCTCCCTTGGTAATAACCGCTCCTTGCTGTATTAGATTAAATTTATCAAGGTTTTTATCATTGGAATAGGCCTTTGAAGCTGTAAGATACTCCACAAAGTCAGATTGCCAATTCTTTTTGAACCAATCAAAACCTGATTTTGTTGTAAGGTCAATACTGGGATTCATGACTTTGACCGAAATGAGTTTCATTTCCTTTTTGGTACAATTAAAAAGATGCATCTGTTGGGCAGAAATATTCTCGAGATAGCTAACCTTGGCGAGCACTCCTTCCCAGACAAGATCGCTGAATATATCTAATTCGTCCTCCGCAACCTGAGGCTTTTCTTCCTTGAGGACTTTCCACTCATCACCACTAATAGTCTGGGTTGCTAAAAAGTTTATAAACTCTGGGTGCAATTCTTCCAATTGCTGTTTTGTAAGTCGGGTATACTTCAAAATGAGAATCTTGCTACTATTAATTTTTTATCAAAAACATTTCTTTCAATGAATGGCTGAATACTGCATTTCAGTGAATATGAAATTTAATCCATAAAATGCATACAAAAAAACCGCCGACCCCTAAAACTCCTGGAGACGGCGGTTCTCTATACTAATTCTGTCCTACTTATCGGCAACCACCTCAAACGGGAAGTCTACAACCACGTCTCTGTGTAATCTGATCTGTGCATTGTAAGGTCCTGTTCTTTTAACAGCTCCGCCTTGAATGCTGATGAATTTCTTATCAAGCTCGTGCCCTTCTTTGGCCAATGCCTCTGCAAGGTCCGTAGTTGTTACAGAACCGAAAAGCTTATCACCGGTACCGGTTTTGGCCGTAATTTTAAGTTCTAGGGCTTTTAGCAATTCTGCTGTTTTCTTGGCCGCGTCAACTATCTTTTTCTCCTTGTGCGCTTTTTGCTTTAGATTTTCAGCCAAAACCTTTTTTGCAGAAGGGGTAGCAAGTGCCGCTAATCCCTTTGGTATAAGGAAGTTTCTTCCATAACCATTTTTAACGTTAACCAAATCGTCTTTAAAACCTAAGTTTTGTACGTCTTCCTTTAATATAAGTTCCATGGTCCGTTTCTTTTATTTTAATAAATCACCTACATAAGGCATTAATGCGAGATGACGTGCCCTTTTAACTGCTTGAGCAACCTTTCTTTGATATTTCAAAGAAGTCCCGGTAAGTCTCCTTGGTAATAACTTTCCTTGTTCGTTAACCAATTTGATCAAGAAGTCCGCATCCTTATAATCAATATACTTGATTCCGGATTTTTTGAAACGGCAATATTTCTTTTTTGTATTGGTCTCAATATTTAAAGGGGTTAGATATCTGATATCCCCATCCTTTTTTCCTTTAGCTTGTTGTTCTATTGTAGACATCGTACTTACGCTTTAGCTGTTTTTGACCTAGTTCTTCTCTTTTCTGCCCAAGCTACCGCGTGTTTGTCCAATTTAACTGTCAAAAAACGCATAACTCGCTCATCCCTTCTGAACTCTTGCTCATAAGGATTGACGATTTCACCTGGAGAGGCAAATTCGAACAAATGGTAAAAACCACTTTTCTTGTGTTGGATGGGATACGCCAATTTCTTTAGGCCCCAATTTTCCTTGGAGACCATTTTGGCTCCATTCTTAATTAAGAAATCCTCGAATTTCTTAACTGTTTCCTCTATCTGCACATCAGATAGAACGGGATTCAAAATGAAAACAGTTTCGTAATGGTTCATATTAATTTATCTTTTTAGGATCGCAAAAGTAATAATATTTACGACTATTCACAAGAAAACAGAAATTTCTTCGTTATAGCTAAAACATATTGTAAAATTGAACTTAACCAAATCTTAACCTATGACCATCTACCATTTACACAGAAAAGTCTGCAATGTTTACAACTTTTATTGTGACAAAGCACAATTTTTCGGTAATTTGTCGATGATTTAACCCCACAAATCAACCCATTTATGAAATTAAGAAGTATTATCGTTGACGACTCGTCTATGCAGCGTATGGCCGTTGCCAAACTTGTCAACAACCACCCGAACCTAGCTATGGTGGCCGAATACAGCAATGCTATCGAAGCAAAGAACGGCATTAAGAACAATGAGATCGATTTGATTTTCCTCGATGTTGAAATGCCAATCATCAACGGATTCGACCTACTCGAGTCTCTTGAGAACAGTCCACAAGTAATCTTGATTACCGGTAAACCCGATTATGCGCTAAAAGCGTTCGATTACGATGTGACCGATTATCTGCACAAGCCAATTACAATGGCACGTTTTGACGCTTCCGTGAAAAGAGCGGTGGCAAAATTTGAGCAGATGAACCGTGTTGATGAAGACGAAGAGCATATTTTCGTCAAAAGCAATCTTAAGAAGAGAAAGGTCATTTTAAATGACATCAAATGGATCGAAGCATTGGGAGATTACATAAAATTGGTTACAGATGAGGCCAATATCGTAATTTTATCAACAATGAAATCCTTTGAAAAACAACTTCCAGAGGAAAAGTTTTTGCGCATCCACAAATCCTATATCATTAATTTGGAAAAGGTGGAAAAATTCAACAGCAAGAATGTTGAAGTGAGCGGAAAATCAATTCCATTGAGCCGAAACAAAAAGACAGAGTTGGCCGAAGCTTTGAGCAACGTCTAAACTTCTACTTATATGTGGTCTACATTGTAGATTACACGAACACTTCTATAGTGGGAAATAGCATTAAAGGATTTTTCAACCCTTTTAATGCTATTTTTTGTTTTTGTCAAAGACTCACGCAGTTCTATCTTGACAATTATATTTTTGATAAATTCATTTCGTATGCGGGCAACTGGTGGGTACTCCGGCCCCAAAACGCCTGCTGTTGTTACGTTGCGCAATGATTGGGCGAACCATTCCGAAGCTTCATTCAGTTTATTATAATCTTTGTGCTTGAAAGTGATTTTTATAATTCTATTTAGAGGCGGATATTTAAATTGGCTTCTCTCGTAAATCTGTTCCTTGAACATTCCATTATAATCGCCCATAGTAACCTGTTGTAAAATTTGGTGATGGGGATTGAAAGATTGAATAATAACCTTGCCTCTTTTTTTGGTTCCTCCCTGCCCTACCCGCAACTTGGGTCAGCAATTGAAAACTGCGTTCGAAAGCCCTATAATCTGGAAAGTTCAAAAGGGCATCCGCATTCATAATACCCACAAGGCTTACATTTCTGAAGTCAAGCCCTTTGGTTAACATCTGGGTCCCGACCAAAATATCCAACTCCTGCTGTTCAAAGGCCGTAATTATTCTTTCATAGCCATGTTTACCGCGGGTCGTGTCCAAATCCATCCTACCGACTTTAGCCTCAGGGAAAAACTCTTGCAGTTCCTGTTCCACCTGTTCCGTTCCAAATCCTTTGGTGTCCAAAGTAGAGTTCCCACATGCCATACAACTTTCTTGTAAAGCCATGTGATACCCACAATAGTGGCACCGTAGTTGTTTTTTATGTTGGTGATACGTTAGGCTAACATCGCAATTTGGGCATTGCGGTGAATGACCACATGTGGTACATTCCACAATCGGCGCATATCCTCTGCGGTTTTGAAATAAAATCACTTGCTCGCCGGCATCTAAGGTTTCGGTGATTTCTTCCAACAAACGCTCTGTAAAATGGCCTTTCATCCTCCGTTTCCGAGTCTGTTCGGATAAATCAACCAGTTCCATATCCGGCATCAGTACATTGCCATATCTTCTTTCTATAAGGGCATATCCATATTTTCCTTCCTGCACATTATAGAAGCTTTCAACACTAGGGGTAGCCGAACCAAGTAGAATGTTACTATCGTGAATTTTAGCCAGGACAATGGCCGCATCACGGGCATGATATCGCGGGGCTGGATCAAATTGCTTGAATGAACCTTCATGCTCTTCATCAACTATTATCAATCCCAAATCCGAAAAGGGTAAAAATAAAGCCGAGCGGGCACCAATTACAATTTGGGCCTTGGTCTTTTTGTCAAGTACATTGTTCCAAACTTCAACGCGTTCCTGAATGGTATACTTTGAATGATAAATGGAGACTTTTTCCCCAAAGTATTCTTGCAATCGGGATATCAATTGAGTGGTCAAGGCTATTTCTGGGAGCAGATAGAGTGCCTGCTTACCATTTTCAATAATACATTTCTGTATCAATTCAACATACACCTCGGTTTTGCCGGAGGATGTTACCCCATGTAATAAGGTGACATTCTTATTTTTAAAACTCTGAAGAATATCGCCTAGAGCTATCTGTTGAAATTCGTTAAGTGATTTCAGATCTTCATTGCCTCCATCGCCCAAATAAGAAACTCTATCTATCTGAATGGAATACTCGTCTAGAATTCCTTTGTCAACCAATGATTTAATGACCGCTTTGGAGCTATTGCTCCTGCTTTCCAATTCAGAAATTTTGATAGGCTTTGGATTTGAAGCCTGCAATTGGAACAATGATAATACAACCTGGCTTTGTTTTGGTGCCCGGGATAAACTTTCCAATAAGACCTCAAGTCGTTCTTCCCGTAGGTATTCCTTACCAAGTTTCACATATTTTACAAGTTTAGGCCTATACTGCTCGTATATTTCTTCCTTTAGGTGGATTATATTCTTTTGCAACAGCCTGTTCAAAACAGGCAGCACATTTTTTCTTTCAATAATGGCACTTACCTCGTGAACTTTTAGTGCCGATTGATGTTGAAGTGCCTCATAAACCAAAAACTCATCATCGGCCAAATTTTTGTCATCAATAATTGCCTGTTCATTTTTGAGGATAAGCGTTTCACTTTCAAGTAGAAATGCACTTGGTATTGCGCTCCTGAAAACTTCTCCAAGAGTACACATATAATAGTCGGCTATCCACTGCCAATGTTGTAATTGAATTGAGTTCACCAAAGGAATCTCATCTAGTATTTGATGAATTTCCTTTGCCTCATAGGCCAATGGTGCCCTTTCATGAACTTCGAAAACCAATCCGGTATAAATCTTAGATTTGCCAAAGGGTACAGCAACCCTCATGCCTGGTTTTAAAAAAAGTGCTTCAGTTTCAGTAATGCTGTATGTAAATAGTTTTTCTAAGGGTATGGGCAAGATTACACTAGTGAAGTATTTCATAGGACTACGGCATTCTAACCTTCGACCCGTAACCAGGTCTGGGTGCGGTAAATGAAGGCGAGATAACCTCTTACCTTAAGTTCATCTGAATTATCCGGATTCAACCAAATTTTACACCTGAATGTCATAGCCTGTTCGGGGTCAAATAGATGGTGGCCTTTCCATTCACCATTTTCGTGCTTCTCCAGACCATGAATTATCGTCATGCCCAGCACAGGTTTATCCTTTTTGTCGCCTTCACATTTAGTGCACAGAGCGTTCTCTTTGCCTTCTTCCAAAATTTCAAGAACATGACCATACATTAGTCCATCCTTTTCATAAATGGAGATCACCGCCTTAGGTTTGCCGGTACGATCATCAATTGTCTTCCATTTTCCAAAAATAGATTGGGAAAAGGAACACATTGAAATTAATGTAAAAAGTGCTATTAATATGATTTCATTTGTTTTCTTCATCTTTTCGATAGGTTTTCCGGAGCGAATTCAAAGTGGCATTCAATTCAAATCCGAGCAGTAAGATATTGGAATTTAACCAAATGAAAACCATTAAAATCAATAATCCGCCCAAGGCTCCATACAATTCGTTATAACTAGCGAATTTTTCAACATAAACACCAAATAAATAAGATGTGACGGAGAACAAAATCGTGGTCATCAAAGCTCCTATAGAGAAAAATTTAGCCTGTTTGCCTTCCTTGGTCCCAAAATAATAAAGAATGGATGTGGTCAAATAGGATAGAAAAACAAAAAAAAATACCTTGACAATCTTTAACAAATAAATATCGTCCTTTTCCAAAACAACACCATAGGCCTGTAGAAAGAAATCACTATAGTATTTTTGGGTATAAAATTCTAGATATACAAATACCACGGCGCCTACGATCAAAAGAATGGACAAAATTAGTCCAACACCCAAAGCATACGCATATTGCTTGAAAAAATTACGTGTAAGATTTACATGATAGGAAGTCTCAAAACCGCCAAAAATTGCGTTCACCCCATTGGTCATTAAAAATATGGAAGTAAAAAAGGCTAAAATGGAGGACCACAGATCTGCTCGCTCCTGTCCCTGAATCTGTTGATAAATTTCCCCAAAATAATCACTGGTGGCGGTGGGCAAAAAAGATTCCAGAAAAGCAAAAAATTGAGCGTCAAAATCGGCATTCCCCACTTTTACATACGGAATCACGAACGGCACCAGTGTAAGCAGGAATATTAAAAGTGGAAATAAGGCTAAAAAAAGGCTAAAGGATATGGCACTTGCCCTAGTAGATAGTGCACCACGAACAATACCTAAAAAATACATTTCAATAAGATCGTAGAGCGAAAGGCCTTCAAATGCTTTTAGCCTTACCTTTTTCAAGAGTCTGGCCACCCATTTGACCAATGGTATTTTTTCTATCTTCTGTTCTATTTCTACCGACATTTATACGGCCTTTAAACTCAAATCCATATTGTGTACAGAATGTGTCAAGGCCCCGGAAGAAATAAAGTCGACCCCGCATTCGGCATATTTTCGAATGGTATTCTCATTTATACCGCCCGATGATTCGGTCAAACATTTGTTACCAATCAAAGCAACTGCCTTTTTGGTGTCCTCAAAGCTGAAATTATCTATCAATATCCGGTATACCCCATCCGATTCTAGAATCTCCCGGATTTCATCTAAATTTCTGGCCTCAACTATAATCTTTAAATCTCTCTTTGATTCATTCAAATATTTTTTTGCTTTTGAGATGGCAGCCGTAATTCCGCCAGCAAAATCAATATGATTGTCCTTCAGCATGATCATGTCATAGAGGGCAAATCTATGGTTCTCCCCACCTCCTATTTTTACCGCCCACTTTTCAAGAGCCCTTATTCCCGGGGTTGTTTTACGCGTGTCTAAAATCTTTGTATTGGTACCCTGCAACAACTTCACATAATATGCGGTTTTGGTGGCAATTGCACTCATACGCTGCATGGCATTGAGTACAAGGCGTTCGGCCTTCAGAATACTTTGGGAACCACCTTCCACATAGAATGCAATGTCGCCATATTTAACAGGTGTACCATCCTTGATCAAGACTTCCATTTTTAGGTCCCTGTCAACAAAATGGAATACCTGTCTTGCAAACTCAATGCCTGCAAGAATGCCATTATCTTTTACTATAAGCTTTGCCTTTCCCATAGCACTTGTGGGAATACAAGCCAAGGAGCTGTGGTCTCCATCACCCACATCTTCACGAATGGCATTTTCAATTATTCCGTTAATTTCTTCCTGGAATTTTTCTTTAGAAATCATGCAATGAATTTTGTACCCGTGCTAAATTAATAAATTGTTATTTGGTTATGGAGATACGCTGTTATTAAGTTATTGAAGTCCTACCCCATTAGAATTTGGTCATTGTTGTTTTCATATTGACAAATGCAAATTACATTTGCAACATGACGATTAAACTCATATCCATAGGCAAAACCGATAATGCCGAGCTGCAGAATCTTATAGAGATCTATCAAAATCGGTTAAAACACTATATAAAATTTGAGCTTGACATTATCCCTGATATTAAAAACTCCAAAAACCTGTCCGAAATTGCACAAAAGGAAAAAGAAGGAGAATTACTATTGAGAAATATCAATGAATCGGATGTTTTAATACTTCTAGACGAAAATGGAAAACAATATAGTTCTATTGATTTCTCTCAGTATCTGCAGAAAAAAATGAATTCGGGAATCAAGAAATTAGTATTGGTCATTGGTGGTCCTTACGGATTTAGTGATGCCATTTATCAAAAAGCGGCAGGGAAGATAAGTCTGTCAAAAATGACATTTTCCCACCAAATGGTGCGGTTATTTGTGGTTGAGCAAATTTACCGTGCGTTTACCATTTTAAGGAACGAACCTTATCATCACCAATGAGGGTCAAAAATTGCAAAAACCAAAAAATCAATACAGTACCCTAAACTTAACGGTGTTCTCTATATTTTTAAGTGCTTTGATTACATCCTTATTGTATTCCTTGTTCAAATCGGTTATAACATATCCTATCTCATTATCGGTTGAAAGATATTGACCAGTAATATTCATTTCAAATTTCGCCAATACTTCATTGATCTTGGCCATAATTCCCGGAACATTTTTATGGATATGAAGGAATCTATGTGAATTTTTCTGCTTTGGTAGTCTTATATTTGGGAAATTCACTGCATCAACCGTACTGCCAGAGTTTATATAGTCCATTATTTTATTCGGGACAAAATCGGCAATATTACGTTGAGCTTCTTCAGTACTTCCGCCAATATGTGGAGTGAGAATAACATTTTCCAACCCTTGCAATTCAGTAAAGAACTGTCCATTTGCATTTGGCTCTTCTGGATACACATCTACAGCCGCACCGGCCAGCTTTTTAGTTTTCAAGGCATTAACCAACGCTTCAATATCAACAACAAACCCTCGGGAAAGATTAATAAGCATCGACCCCCTCTTCATTTGATTCAGTTCTCTTTCCCCAATGAAGTTTTTGTTGGCTTTATTATCGTCAATATGTAACGTCACTACATCGGAAACATTCAACAAATCCTCAAGCGTATTGCACTTTATGGCATTCCCCAATGCCAATTGGTCATCAACATCATAATAATAAACGCGCATCCCCATGGCTTCTGCCAAAACGGACAGCTGTTTGCCAATATTGCCATAACCAACTATTCCCAAGTTTTTGCCTCTGACCTCACGAGAATTTTCAGCCGTTTTGTTCCAAGCTCCATTGTGGATTTCGGTACTACGGGGAAAAATGCTGCGCATCAACATTATGATCTCGCCAATGGCCAATTCCACGACGGAGCGCGTATTGCTATATGGCGCATTGAAGACCGCTATTCCTTTGGAACGGCATGCCTCTAAATCAATTTGGGTTGTACCTATACAGAATGCCCCCACTACTAGTAGCTTATTGGCAGCTTCAAGTACTTTTGGCGTTATTTGAGTTTTGGAACGTATTCCCAGTACGTGGACCCCTTTAATTTTTTCAATCAGTTCTTCCTCCGGCAAGCTTGACTTTACCGTTTCAACTGAAAAACCATCCTCGGAAAGATTATTAAATGCTGCTGGATGCACATTTTCAAGGAGCAAAATCTTTATCCTATTCTTTGGATATGAAATATTTCTAGGCAAATCGTTTACAAATAAAAATTCATCAAGGTTCGGTGCTATGTGATCAGCGTTGTTTGCCGCTTTTTCACGGTGCACATTCTCAGTATAAGCAAAAAATTTATCGGCAATTCCAGCCTCCCGCATTACATAATCACTATACCCATCACCTATTACCTGAACCTCTCCTTCAAGGTTAAGCCGCTTTAAACATTCGATTTTCCCGTTATGTGAAGATAGTACGTTCATCTCATCAAAACCTATGATCGTACCATTATCATCAAACTTAAAAGTATTGGCATATACCCTATTTGAAGGAATTTTATATTCCTCAACAATGGGGTCAATAAATTCTTTAAATCCACAGGAAATCACATAAATGTCATCTGAGAATTTTTCAAAAAACTCTTTGTTGGATTCTATGGATTTTGAAATCTTTTGTCTTAGTTCGGCCACAAGGCCATCCAAATCTGATTTGTTTGCATTCAATAGTTTGATCCTTCGCTCCAACGATTCTGTAAATGAAATATCACCATCTATTCCTAGATTGGTTATTTTTTGGATCTCCGCAATTACTTCTTCCTTGTTCGACTTTCCGTTCAAAGTCATTTCGGCCAAAACATCCAAAGCCTCTACTCTCGTTAAAGTACTATCGAAATCGAAAACATACTTCCTGCTCACCTCTACCATTCTGCTAAAAATTTAAAGCGCAAAAGTAAAAATTTATTCGCTCCGATCCACTGCCAATTAAGTAAAAGTTATACCTCTAACCAATAGGTGGCTTTTGATAAAATTTTGATACTCCAAATATATCTGAATTATTAGCCAGAAAGTAATAATGTGGTGCAAGTATTTATTCCAGGAATGACATAATGGCCTTTGAAAAAGCCTCGGTTTTATACGTCCCATTATGATCACCATTCACTATTTTCAAAATACTGCCCGGTATCGCATTTTGAAGATCCTTGGGGTTTCCATTATCCGTATCGTTGTCTCCGGAAATAATCAAAACCTTGGCCTTTATTTTTGATAGCTCGTCCAAAGAAGTTACTGGTTGATATTTTTGTTGGAGATGAAGACATCTTAAATCTGCGCCTATGGAAGAAGCATATTTTACCGCGCCTTCTGTCTCTGCGGTGATTTTTCCATCAAAGGCTTCGGAAAACATAATTCTACGGTCCCAATCTGGGTTTGTAAAATCAAGTCCCATTCCTCCTAAAACCGCCTTGTTAATGCGTTTGTCTTTCGTCAATAGCTTAGCCAACACAATGCTTCCCCTTGAATAACCTACAGCATCATAGTTATTTATACCCAAAGAATCCATCAATAAAATCAAATCGGTTATTTCCACATCATTTGCGAATGCGGAATCCTCGTGTGGTTTGTCAGAGGCACCATTCCCCCGTAAATCAGGCACAATAACTCGAAATCCATTGTTGATAAGCCCTTTTTTCAGTTCTGTATTGTCCCATGAATTTTTGGAATTAATGAATCCGTGAATTAGTAAAACAGGTAGTCCTTCACCTTCGTCATGATAGGCAATCCGTGTTCCGTCAAAAGACGTAAGGAATTTGGTTTGGGCCTCAGATACAAAACAAATCAGCCCAATGGCAAATAATACTATCACTTTTACATTCATAGCCTTTAGATTCAATGTAAACTTATACTGGAAATCCATTTCGCGGATATTCTCAAAACCACCTTCTTACCTTAACATAATATTGTTGATATTCTTTGCCGAAAATCCCCTGTAATACATGCTCTTCGGGAATTATTTGGAAACGGTTCATATAGGCCACAAAACCTGCCGCCAAAAGAACATTGAATACATTTTCCAATTTCAGCCCCAAACCCAATAGCAATAGAAGCATGGCCAAATACATGGGATTTCGGGAGACTGAGTATAATCCGCCGCTTACCAGTTTTGAGGCCCTATGCGGATTCATGGGATCTACCGTTGTCTTTAATTTTACGAAATGAAAAACTGCAATCAGCCCGATGAGCGACCCTAAACCCAATAAAAAGTACATGAGGTAGGCACGTCCAAAAAAATCAAAATTGCCAATGGGCAAAAAGGTGGCCAACAAATACATTAACAGTCCAAAAAACAAAAAAACCAAGGCAGGCGGCAATTTTAACTCCATACTATAAAATTACTATTTTTGATTCAGTTTTTCACTTTTGAAGGTAGTTTATGACACTCGTTTTTGCCACCCACAATTCCAACAAATTATATGAAGTTCAAAAATTACTTCCCAACGGTATTAAGATTTTATCGCTTGATGAGATAAATTGTTTTGAGGAAATCCCGGAGACAGGCAAGACACTTGAGGAAAACGCAAAATTAAAAGCGGATTATGTTACAAGGAATTTTGGTTTGCCTTGTTTTGCCGATGACACCGGGCTATTGGTTGATTCGCTAAATGGTGCACCCGGGGTTCTATCGGCAAGGTATGCCGGAGGGCAAAAAAGTGCGGACGATAACATTACGAAACTTTTGATGAACCTTGCGAGCAAGGACAATCGCGAAGCAAAATTTAAGACGGTGATCGCATTGAACGTGAACAACGAAAGCCAAATTTTTGAAGGGGTTGTTGAAGGGGATATTACTTATTCAAAAAAAGGGAAAAACGGTTTTGGATATGACCCGATATTTAGACCTAAAAATTATTCGGATACCTTTGCGGAACTTCCATTGAATATAAAAAATGAAATTGGTCACCGTGGTAAAGCAATCAGAAAGCTGGTAGAATATCTACAAAAAATACAACATGGCTCGCAAAGGGGACACAAATGAAATGGTGCAAGTGTCGGTTGCTTCTAAAAAGGCAGGAGCTCTCTGAGGTGCTCCAATTGCTTTTCTTTAAAATTTACATCGTTCCATGAACTGTATTCATCATTATTTAAGACTGTCCTAAGTTGTAAAAGGTATTTAAAATACTTATAGTAATATATTGGACTTACAGGTATAATTTTATGGGCCTATGACTATACAACAGCACCTTGAAAACAAAAAGACGTTGAACAAGCTCCAATTAAAAAAATAGCAGTACCTTTGCCGCCTAAAATAACGCCGCCGGTATGGCAGGTGTTGCGCTGAGTCTAAATGGGTTATATTCGATAATCGCTCTATGCAACACACATATTTGCGATTAAGTAAAACACATTATGACAAGTTTTGAAGCACTGGGACTAAAAAAATCCCTATTAGATGCTGTGACCGATCTTGGGTTCAAGAATCCTTCGGAAGTACAGGAAAAAGCAATTCCAATTTTATTGGACGGTGAGACCGATTTGGTCGCCTTGGCCCAAACAGGAACCGGTAAAACGGCCGCCTTCGGATTTCCGCTGATCCAAAAGATCGATGGCGCCAGCAGGACAACACAAGGACTTATACTCTCACCTACCCGAGAGCTTTGTCTACAGATCACCAACGAGCTGCAACTATATTCCAAATACGAGAAAAATATCAATGTTGTCGCTATTTATGGCGGTGCTAGTATAACAGATCAGGCCCGGCAAATTCAAAGAGGGGCCCAAATCATCGTCGCCACACCTGGCAGAATGAAAGATATGATCGGTCGGCGATTGGTTGATATATCCAAAATAGATTATTGTATTTTGGATGAGGCCGATGAAATGCTGAACATGGGCTTTTTTGAAGATATAAAGGATATACTTTCCAACACTCCTGAAAGTAAATCCACTTGGCTTTTCTCAGCCACCATGCCCAAAGAAGTTTCAATTATCGCCAAAAAGTTCATGCACAATCCAAAAGAAATAACGATTGGTGCCAAGAATTCAGGGGTTGATACCGTACAACACGAGTATTATGTTGTAGGAGGTGGAGATCGGTATTCCGCATTGAAAAGATTGGCGGATACCAATCCAGATATTTTTTCCGTTGTTTTTTGCAGAACCAAAAGAGATACACAAAAAGTGGCCGAGAGCCTAATAGAAGATGGCTACAATGCGGGGGCCTTGCATGGCGATCTAAGTCAGAATCAACGCGACATGGTTATGAACGCGTTTCGCAAGAAACAGGTTCAAATGCTGGTAGCGACCGACGTTGCGGCTCGTGGAATTGATGTGGATGACATCACGCATGTCATCAATTATCAACTTCCGGACGAAATCGAAACCTATACACATAGAAGTGGACGTACCGGTAGGGCCGGTAAATCCGGGATATCCATGGTTATAATTACACGTAGCGAATTGCGTAAAATAAAGGCCATTGAAAATAAAATAAAGCAGCAATTCATTTCCAAAAAAATTCCTTCGGGAATGGAAATTTGCGAAATTCAATTGTATCATTTGGCCAATAAAATAAAAGATACTGAAATCAATGAAGAGGTTGAAAACTACCTACCGGCCATAAATGATGTATTTAAAGGTATTGACCGCGAAGAGCTTATTAAAAAGATTGTTTCGGTAGAATTCACACGATTCTTTAACTATTATAACAAATCGAAGGATTTAAATAGTGCTGACTCCGGTGATCGCAGTGAAAAACGTGGTGATAGAAATAGAGGTGGGGATATTCCTTCTGATGGTTCTGTGCGATATTTTATCAATGTTGGGGAAAAAGATGGGTACGATTGGATGTCCTTAAAGGACTTCCTAAAAGATACGCTTGATTTGGGACGTGATTCCATTTCTAAAGTGGACGTTAAGGATAGTTTCTCTTTCTTTAATACAGATGCTTCTGATACGCCCGCTGTTCTTGAGAAGTTTACCGATTTTAAGGTAGATGGCAGATTTGTGAATGTTGAAGTTTCAAAAACCCCGGGTGGATCTGGTGGAGGCGGTGCAAATCGTGGAAGTAAAGATAGAAATAGAGGCGGTGGAAAAGATCGAGATAGAAGTCGCAGCAGGGGACGTGAGCGAAATCCGTCAAAGGGCAGCGCAAGTAGTTCAGGAAAACGGAGAAGTAAAAAAAGAAGTGATTTCTTTTAAAACTTTTAGTTAATTGTATACTAAAAAATACGCTCCGGCGTATTTTTTTCTTTGTTTCGTACTTTCATATTTAAAATATTCATGTGATCAAGAAATATATATTCATATTCCTGGCTCTTTGTAGTACGCAAATTTATGGTCAAGACGACGACAGCAATGAAGTTGACCAAAAAATTAAGGCGGTGGTTATAAATGCACAGAACAATGAACCCATGGAAAGTGTGCATGTGATCAACCTTAATCAAGTCATTGGCACCATAACCAATGAAAAAGGCGTTTTCTCGATCACTGCGGCCGTTAACGATACCATATATCTTTCTTTTCTTGGTTTTAAACCTCAAAAAATTAGGGTTACCAATGATATGTTCAAGTTCAAGGACACTAAAATTGCTTTGACCGAATTGGCATATGCACTTGAAGAGGTAATTGTAAAGCCCTATCAACTAACCGGTTACCTTGAAATCGATGTAAAGAATCAAGTAATAAACAACGCATATCAATACAGTATTTCCGGGCTTAATGTTGGATATGAGGGAGGAAACAAAAATCCAAGTGCGGTAACCAGGGTATTGGGTGCCATATTGAATCCGGCCGATTTGCTTCGCAATCTTTTTGGAAAAAAACCCAATCAGATGAGAAAATTGCGAAAAATGAAGGAAGATGATCAGATCCGAGATTTATTGGCCACAAAGTTCGATAGAGAAATACTTATGGAACTACTTCAAATTGAAAAGGTAGATATCCAGGATATTTTAAACAACTGTGATTATTCAAAATCCTTTATAACCACGGCAAATGATCTTCAAATATTGGATGCAATTAGCAGCTGTTATGAAGAGTTCAAGGTTTTGAACCGAAAAAAATAAAATTTTCTACTTCCATCTGCATTTTATAGCTTTAGCCAAAATAATAAAGATGAAAAAATTGCTAATTGCCGTTTCATTTTTCGCGTGTCTTTTAGCTTGTAAAAAGCATACCAACAAAACAGTAAGTGCAGCCTCGCAAGTGATTGACAGCATTGTTAAGCCAATTGAAAAGGTTCCCTTCTTTTGGGAAGGTGCCAATGTTTATTTTTTACTTACAGATCGGTTCTACAATGGCGATACTAAAAACGACGTCAATTTTGGCAGAACCGACTCTACCGGAGTTCTAAGAGGGTTCATGGGTGGGGACATTCCAGGAATCATTAAAAAGTTGGAGGATGGTTATTTTACGAAATTGGGAGTGAATGCCATCTGGCTTACGCCCGTGGTAGAGCAGATTCATGGTGTAGACAAAGAATCTGAAAACACATACGGATATCACGGTTATTGGACGAAAGATTGGACGGCATTGGATCCCAATTTTGGAACCAAGAAAGATCTGGACAATCTGGTAAAGATTGCCCATAGCAAGGATATACGTATACTTCTTGATGTTGTGCTGAACCATACTGGCCCCGTAACTGACAAAGACCCTGTTTGGCCCAATGAATGGGTACGCACCGAACCTAGGTGCGATTTCACAGATTATACAAACAACACAAGTTGTACGCTGGTGAACTTGCCCGATATTTTGACTGAGTCCGATGAGGCTGTTGAACTTCCAGATCCATTATTGGCCAAATGGAAGGAAGAGGGTAGATTGAGTAACGAGTTGGATGAGTTGCAGCTCTTTTTTGATCGTACGGGATATCCTAGGGCACCAAGGTTCTATATAATAAAATGGCTTACCGATTTTGTTAACAATTATGGTATTGATGGTTTTAGGGTCGACACAGTAAAACACGCCAGTGAGAAGGCCTGGAGCGAACTTTATAAAGAGGCCTCTTACGCCTTCGAGACTTGGAAAAAAAAGCATCCTGAGAATATTTTGGATGATAATCCCTTTTATATGGTGGGTGAGGTTTATGGTTACGGAATATCAAGTGGTCGACACTATGATTTTGGAGATAAAAAGGTTGATTATTTTGACCATGGATTCAAAAGTCTGATCAATTTTGAACTAAAAACAGATGCCGACAAAGACTATGAAACCATCTTTAAAAAATATAGTGATTTACTCCATAATGACCTAGCTGGTAAAAGTGTGCTCAATTATTTGACATCCCATGACGATATGGAACCTTTTGACAAAGAAAGAAAGAAATCAATTAAGGCTGCCAATATGCTATTGCTCACCCCGGGGGCGTCACAAATATATTATGGGGACGAATCTTCAAGAAGCCTTATAATTCAAGGGACCGTTGGTGATGCCACTCTTAGGTCTTTTATGAATTGGGAAGATATAGACAGTCTCCCAAGTACTCAAAAAACACTGGCTCATTGGCAAAAACTGGGAAAGTTTAGACATGACCACCCTGCCGTTGGTGCGGGAAAACATCTGAGATTGGCTCAAAAACCTTATGTTTTTAGCAGAACTTTCATAAAAGATGATTACAAAGACAAAATAGTGATTGGATTGGATTTACCCCTAGGTCAAAAATCTCTTTGGGTTAAAGGTTTTTTCGGCGACGGCACCAAACTCTTTGATGCCTATTCCCAAACCGAGGTTGAAGTCAAAAATGGCAAAGTGATCTTAGACAATAATTTCGACATTGCCCTATTGGAATTGGCAAAGTAATTGCCCCCTTAAAATTTTACAAATTGTCATTTTCACTTGTTTTGACCAATTGTAAAAATCGTATGGTATTTCTAATGATGGAATTTTCCAAATTTTAAAAGCCCCTACTGTCTTGATTTGACAGGTTTACCTATTTAAATTTGATGAAAATAAATAGAAGAAACTTCATTCTTAAGCTGTTTTTTGGAATAGCAGGATTGGTAGTACTTGATGCTTTTTGGTTTGAAAAGTATATCATTGATTGGAACGAGTTTGATCTTTCCAACGGTGAGAGAAATAAAATTAAAGTCATTCAACTCAGTGATTTGCATTTAATTTCAATTAAGTCCTTTCATAAATCCATTGCAGAACGCATTAATGAAGAGAAACCTGATGCAGTTCTTTTAACCGGGGACGCAATAACGCGCAAAGGCCATTTACCCCTCCTCGAATCATTCTTAAGCTTAATGGATCCTGCTATTTTGAAAATTGCCATTTTGGGCAATAAAGAATACTCTGGAAGAATAGATTTAATGCAATTGAAGCATTCCTATGAAAACCATAATGGTGTTTTGCTAATAAATGAAACGTTTGTGCTTAATTCAAGGCACCGAAAAATAAATGTGATCAGTGTTGATGACTATGTTTATGGTAAACCTGATTTTTCTAAATCCGTGGAAGGTTTGGATGCATCTTTAGACTCTATTATACTTAGCCATTGTCCCATTTATAAAAAAGAAATTGATAGATTGCTTCCAGAATTAAGAATAAAATCAAAGCTCATTTTAGCAGGTCATACGCACGGAGGGCAAATTACTTTTTTTGGAAAACCTCTATATACACCCTATGGAAGTGGAAACTATGTTAGAGGATGGTACGAAAATGACATATCTAAAATGTACGTATCAAAAGGTGTGGGCACCACAGTACTTCCAATTCGTTTTGGAGCGCGTGCCGAAGTTACCATATTCTATGTATAATATTCGATCAAATCTGTGAATGAAGACCTATTCTGTTTCCTTCACTGTCTTTAATCAAAGCCATAAACCCATAACCATCACCAATTTCTTTCTTTGTCTGGAGTATTTCACCACCTGAGGCTTCCGTTCTGCCCAATTCATTGATAACATCCTTACAAGAGAAATATATCAATGGTCCATGCGTGAGACTCGCATTATACATATTATGCTTCACTAAAGAACCTGATGCTCCTTTTTTTTCATGATCCATTGGAAACCACCCCATTATAAATCCATCGAGATCGTGAATGGATATTTGTATCTCAAAAACCGATTCGTAAAATTTTCTTGCCCTATCCATATCCGTTACTGGAATTTCAAACCAGCCTACCATGTTGTTTTCCATAGGTACTATTTTTCTAGAACGGATTTTAAAGTCGCTAGACCTTCCTCAAAATCCTTACCCACCATTTTATCCATGCTCATAAATAAGGCCATTATACTCATAGGAAATTTGTTTTTACCTGAAAAACCCCATATTACCTTTGACTTTCCATTACCAACATTCTCAATTTTAGTATAACAATCTGATGTGGATTTCCATGGTTTCAGAAATCTCAATTCGGAATCAATTCGTTCGCCATTCACGATTTTTTTTATCTCCTGCTCTCCTTCTCCCACATCCTTATTGCCATTCCAATAACTAATTGCGCCCACTTCTCCATCGGTGCCGGTAAATTTCTTTTCCATATTGGGATCCTTTTTGGCCCATGGCGACCATTCATCCATATTTCCTAAATATTTTAAATATTCAAAAACCTCATTTGAGGGTCTTGCAATCTCAATAGATCTTGAAACATCATATGTTTTTGGGGCAATCATTGCTAAAACTAAAATTACCGCTATAATTCCCACTAAAATATAGAGCACTGTAGCCATTTGTGAATCAATTGGTTGGTGTAACTAATATAATAAAAAATCATTTGAGTCCATAATATCTCGCCAAAACATCTTCACAACTTCGGATGGATTTTTTTGTCCAATCCAGTATTTTATCCAATTTTTCTTCTTCTGTAAGTGGCCAATTCAAATTTCCTCTCCTTAATTTATTTGTTAATTCTTGCAAAATAATCGCAGCGGACACAGAGATATTCAGGCTCTCCGTAAAACCATACATTGGTATCTTAAGAAAGTCGTCCGCATTTTTGTTGACATCATGACTCAACCCATCTCTTTCTGTTCCAAAAAATAATGCAATTTTATCATTGAATTCAAAATCATCCAACAAAGCAGCATGTTGGTGCGGTGTCGTTGCCACTATTCGGTAACCTTTCAGTTTTAAGCCATTTATACAATCCAGGCTGCTTTTATACCTGTGCACATCTACCCATTGCTGGGAACCCATGGCAATTTTGTCATCCAAGCGTTTTCCATATCTGTTTTCGATTACATGGGCTTCCTGTATACCAAAAACCTCGCAACTTCTTATAACCGCACTGGTGTTGTGCAATTGAAAAACATCCTCGATTGCAACGGTGATAAATTTCGTGCGCTCTTGCAGGACCCTAATAAAACCCTCTTTACGTTCTGGGGTTATAAACTCTTCCAAATATGCCAAAAGCTTCCTATCGATCATGGTCTCGAATATACTAAAAACCCATATTTTTATAACATGAAAAAAATTGTGGTTTTAACGGGTGCAGGTATAAGTGCGGAAAGTGGGCTCAAAACATTTAGGGATGCAGATGGACTTTGGGAAGGACACAATGTTATGGACGTGGCCACCCCAGAGGGTTTTGCGCTAAACCCCAATTTAGTGCTGGAATTTTATAATCAAAGGCGGCATCAACTTTTAACGGTTAAACCAAATAATGCCCACTTTGGATTAGTAACCCTGGAAAAATATTTTGATGTCCATATTATTACCCAAAATGTGGATGACTTGCACGAAAGGGCAGGTAGCACCAAAGTAATGCATTTACATGGCGAGCTACTAAAAGTAAGAAGTACCAAGGACGAACAGGCCATTTTCGAATGGAGGGATGATCTTAAATTAGGTGATCTATGCCCGCAGGGAAATCAGCTCAGACCGCATATAGTATGGTTTGGGGAGCAAGTGCCACTCATGGAAAATGCAGCGAAAATCACGGCATCGGCTGATATCTTGATAATCATTGGCACGTCCATGCAAGTTTATCCTGCGGCAAGCCTAATTGACTTCGTTCCATCCAATGTATCAATTTATTATATAGATCCCAAACCTAGCATATCACACCTTCATTATAAAAATCTATTTGTTATCGAAAACACAGCCGCTAATGGAGTACCTACTTTGGTTGCCGATTTAGTTGATACAGGACGTTAGTTCTTTTTGCCCATTCGATAACCCCATTTCTCTGTTCATGACCAAGTCTTGCCTCTTGGTGAATCCACTTGTATTCCATTAACGGCATTTTTTCTTCTTCGACCATTTTTATGATTTCCTGAAGTTTTTCGCTTTTTTCGTCTTTGGAATATTCATCCCATTCGGAAAAATTAAGGTGTTCCTTCCCTTTTTTTACACGATTTGACATCCAGTAGGAAATAGGAGCTACATTATTGTACCATGGATAATCCGTATGATCACTATGGCAGTTATAGCAAGTTTGCAGAAAGATATTTTTAACTTCTTGATCCGGATTGGTTTCCGTCAGAAATACATTTGAATGGTTTCCATGTGATACATTTTTTTCTGGACGATAAAATTGCATGATCACAAATACTGCCAACAGCAGGGGAACCATTTTTTTGGCTATTTTCATTTCATAAAACTTGAGGCACGACTAAAGTACAATTTTGTGGACAAAACAGAAATTTACCAGCTCCTTAATTATGTGAACCATTCACGAGAGAAAAGAATGGAAATGGCGCAATGGGTATCAAATGATCCCAGTTCAATTGGTGAACTATTCAAAATAGCTCTTGAAAATGAAGACCCCATCTCAAGTAGGGCCTGTTGGGTATTGGAATTCACGGCCAAAGAAAACATTTCTATTATTTTCTCGTACCTTGACACCATTACCTCCCACCTAAGTGACATAAATTTGGATTCCTCTGTACGGCCCATGGCCAAAATTTGCGAATATCTCACAACGTTTTATTTTTCAAAAATAAAAAACAATGTACAAGATACCCTGACTGAAATCCATTTGGAACGAATTACCACTGCTTGTTTTGATTGGTTAATAGGTGACCATAAGGTAGCTGCCAAGGCCTATTCAATGAGTTCGTTATATTTACTAGGTCTTAAATTTCACTGGATACATCCAGAGCTAAAAATGATTCTTGAACAAAATTATGCCCACGGAAGTGCCGCTTACAAGGCGCGCGCCAGAATGGTACTGTCGAAAATAAAAAAATTGAATGAATAGCTCTTTTTCAAACAAAAAAGAGGAATCATACTATCGGAAATTGAAACTTTCAAAACTTTCAAGCTTCCCTTTGAATAAGTATCTTTGCGACTTCTATTTAAAATATTCAAAAGCCGATGTCACTAAACCCTTTAAATGCTATTTCCCCTATTGATGGGCGCTACCGGAACAAGACCGTACCCTTGGCCCCATTTTTTTCTGAAGAAGCACTGATTAAATATCGGGTAAGGATAGAAATTGAATATTTTATTGCCCTTTGTAAAATACCATTGCCGCAGTTGGCAAGTTTTGATAAGACCATGTTTCCCAATCTACGCAAGCTGTATACCGATTTTGGGCAAGGGGATGCCGAAAGAGTCAAGGATATCGAAAAAACGACCAATCATGACGTAAAGGCCGTCGAATATTTTATTAAGGGAGCTTTCGATATCTTGGAAATATCCGAATATAAGGAGTTTATCCACTTTGGGCTTACCTCACAGGATATTAACAACACGGCAATTCCGCTTTCCATAAAGGAAGCAATGAATGATATCTACGTTCCTCAATATCAAGAGTTGCTAGAAAAATTAAGGGGTTTGGCAACGGAATGGGCGGAAATACCAATGCTGGCCCGTACCCATGGCCAACCGGCTTCTCCCACCCGTTTGGGAAAAGAAGTTGATGTTTTTGTACAACGATTGAATGAACAGTTCAATTTATTGAATGATATTCCCAGTGCAGCCAAATTTGGAGGAGCCACAGGTAACTATAATGCGCATAAAGTTGCCTACCCTGAAATTGATTGGAAAGAATTTGGAAGGAATTTTGTACAAAGCTTAGGACTCTATCACTCCTTCCCCACTACCCAAATTGAGCATTATGACCATATGGCCGCCCTATTCGATAATTTAAAGAGGATAAATACAATTGTCATCGATTTCAACAGGGATTTTTGGACGTATGTTTCTATGGATTATTTTAAGCAGCTTATTAAAAAAGGCGAAGTTGGATCCTCGGCCATGCCACACAAGGTAAACCCAATAGATTTTGAGAATTCCGAAGGAAATTTGGGAATTGCGAATGCCTTGTTCGAGCATTTATCGGCAAAATTGCCCATCTCGAGATTGCAAAGGGATTTAACGGATAGTACAGTACTGCGAAATGTAGGAGTGCCATTTGCACATACCATTTTGGCTTTTCAATCTACATTAAAAGGTCTGAACAAATTGCTTTTGAACAAGGAGAAATTTGAGCAGGATTTAGAGAATAATTGGGCCGTAGTGGCAGAAGCAATTCAGACTATTTTAAGGCGGGAAGGTTATCCCAATCCGTACGAAGCTTTAAAAGGTCTTACGCGTACCAATGAGAAAATCGACCAACAGTCCATCTCCAACTTCATCGACACCCTTGAGGTTTCAAACACAATTAAGATTGAATTGAAGGCTATTTCGCCCAGTAATTATACTGGAATTTGATCCTAACAAAAGAAAAAGGCCACACAGGCTGCCTTTTTCTTTTAAACTCAAATTTAGACTTAAATTACCCCTTTTTTTGAATTTCTACTGAATGCGGATATGGAATTTCTATTCCTGCTTTATCAAGTGCCAATTTACTGCCCTCCACAGTGGCAAAATAAACATCCCAATAATCTTCCGGTTTACAAAAGGGTCTGACCGCAAAATTCACGGAGCTATCCGCCAACTCTGATACATTCACAGAGGGTGCCGGGTCTTGAAGTACTTTAGGGTTCGATGTCAGCACTCCTAAAAGAACCTCTTTTGCTTTTTTAATGTCTTCATTATAACCAATTCCAACAGTGGTATCAACCCTCATTTTACCTTCTGTAGTGTAGTTGATAATGTTTCCATTTCCCATAGCACCATTGGGAACAATGGCCAACTTGTTTTGAGGCGTTATCAATTTTGTGGTGAAAATTTCAATTTCTTTGACGGTTCCCAAAACTCCCTGGGCCTCAATCAAATCCCCAATTTTATAGGGTTTGAATATGATGATGAGCACTCCGCCAGCAAAATTGGACAAAGAACCTTGAAGTGCCAGTCCAATAGCCAAACCAGCAGCTGCAATAAGAGCGGCAAAACTTGTTGTCTCAACGCCCAATGTTGAAATAACAGTGATTATCAAGAAAATTGTAAGTGCCCATTTTACAAGACTCAGCAAGAACCTTTGCAAAGATTTATCATATTCTTGTTTGGTCATCCCGACTTGAACTATCTTGATCAATTTTTTGATTACCCATGAGCCGATTATATAAATGAGTATAGCCCCTATAACCTTGGGACCATATTCAACGATAAAATCAATTCCTTTGTTCATCCACACTTCTGCTTGTTCCATGAATTTGCTTTTTTTTGATTAGTATTTATAGTTGGACTAATATAAAGATTCAGAATGAAAATATTAAATCCGAAATAGGAACTGATCAATCAGTTATCATTCACAAAAGAAAAAACCTGTTAGGAAATATCCCCAACAGGTTTAATAAGCTTATTGATTAATTGGATTATCCCTTAAACAGATCTCCCAATTTTTCCAGTCCACCACCATCATAATCCGATTTTTGAATTGCCTGAAGTAACTGCACCAAATGTGCGGGGTTCATATTTTCTCCCAATACGCGTATCAAAGCAAAGCCCTTGTCATCACTATCGCCATAAATAATGACTTCATCTATAGCGTCCTCGGTTCCTAAATATTTTACCGTCGCCTTACCATATGTCGTGTTCATCTTCATTAGTTCGGTGAACTTTTTATCGGCTAATATAGATTTTACATTGGCCTTTTCAGTTTTGTAGGCTCCGGCATTCTCAGTTGTCTTCTTAAAAGCCAATACATTTAACTTTTTCAGGGATTGTAAGGCTTCTCTCTGTTTTGAAGTTAAGTCCGCTTTTTCAAGATTCAATATACTCGTTGGCACATCAAAAGATAAAAAATTAGGATTTTCGGAGTTGTCAACATAGTACTCTTGCAAACTCTGTGTTGAGGAACATGCCGTTAAGGCCAATATTGTTATTAAGTATGCAAGTTTTGGTAATTGTTTCATTGTGATTTTTTTAAATTCTTGAGATTCCTTCCTCCAGAAATGAGCCAACGATTAAATTGTTAATTTCGGTCCCCCGCTTCATTCAGCTCCTTTGGTAGGTTCATTTTCTTTGTCAAAGAGCTGATTTTGTTCAAATCTATATCACCGGTAAGCGAAACAAGCACACTTTCAAATTTTCTGCCGTTTATTCCAAACTCTTTATTATTGATTCCCGAAACGAACATTAGAAGTTCAGTAACATGGTCTTCATCCCTTCCATTTTTGATATAAAATTTGACATTTGCATCCTTGTCCTTTACTCTCATTAATTCTTCCATGGATGAGGATTTGAGATATTTTGTAACAGTGGCACCCATATCTTCGGATATATCTTTGTCTTCAGTTATAAAAACCTTTATGCCATCAAGACCTTGTGAAATTTCACGAAAATCTCGTGCATCTTCATCATCCTCGTCCAAGGCGGCCAAATTTCCCGCTAGACGGATTAAACTTCTGTTTACCGTTACAGATCCAACATGATCCATATCCTCATACTTATCGAATATGGATTGTGAAAAACCGAACAAGGGTAAAAGTGCAAATACGAATACTAAATTAATTTTTTTCATGATTGATGATTTAATGATTGATGAATATTTATAGTTCAAAAACGGCCATTGATTTACGATTCCCATATTTCAATGGCCGCCAGTTCCATTTAGCTATTTATTTTTTTTACCTGCTTCGTTCAGCTCTTCAGGAAGGTTCATTTTCTTTGTCAATGACCCTATTTTATTCAAGTCAATGTTTCCAGTCAATGACAGTAATACTGTTTCGAATTTTCTTCCGTTCACATCTACATTTACACCAGAACTACCCATTCCTGTTACGAACATCAACAGCTCACTTACATGATCTGAATCTTTTCCTTCCCGTATGTAAAATTTCACATTTGTATCTTTATCTTTTACACGCATAAGTTCTTCCAATTTGGCGGTCTTCAGGTATTTATCAACATTGGCCTTCATATCGGCAGAAATAACCTTATCCTCGGTAATAAATACCTTAAGATTATTCAAACTCTGGGCGATATCCATGAAATCCTTAGCCTCTGGGTCATCTACCTCTACATCTATTTTGCTCAACAAATTGAACATACTCTTATTTACCACCACGGCGCTCACATTATCCAAATCCTCATACTTGTCAAACAAGGATTGGGAAAAACCGGCTAAGGGTAAAATCGCGATTACTAAAATGGTTATTAACTTTTTCATCTTTTTTGTTTTAATTGTTATTGTAAATTTTTTGTTTGGTCTCCTCAAACTCCTTCAAATAGGCTACTTTCTCAGTGCCTCTGCTAAAATTTTCTGCCAGAAGATCTAACGCTTTTTTGGTTTGCTCATAAGCATACATTGCTTCTTTTTGTTCCAGTTCCTTTTGAAGTTGGTACCGATTACCAAAATATATGCCAAATACCAATACTACGGCCGCGGCAATAGAGAGCCATTGATAGTATTTCTTTCCTGTGTTTTTTACCTTCGGAAGTGCAACCTGTTTTGTAAACCGTTCTTCCTTGGTATTGGAAAAATACTGAAACACGGGTCTGTACTGTTCAAGATGTGATGCCACACTACCCTGAGAGAAATACATCCTTAAAGTTTCTTCCTCGGCGACCGTAGTCTCCGCGTCAAAGTACTTTTCCAAAAGTTTTTCTATTTTATCCGATTCCATAACTATGTTTTTGCATTAATTTTTCCCGTACTGTTTTTCGTGCTCGGGACAATGCCACACGTATTGCTGTTGGTTGCATATCTAAAAGTGCGCCAATCTCATCAAAATCATATTCCTCAACATCTCTTAATTGCAACACCATTTTTTGCTGTTCAGGTAGTTCTTCAATAATTCTTTCAACCCAATTTATGCTGTCCTTTGCCTCAACTTGACTCTGTAATGAGCGTTCATCACTATAATTACTATGTACCAAAGTCAGATTTCCTGCTTGTTTTGATTTCAATCGATCTAAACAAAAATTCTTTGTCATGGTCATTGCAAACGCCTCCACATTGTTATAGCTTTCGATCAACTTATTTTTTGACCACAATTTCAATAGTATCTCTTGTGTTGCATCTTCAGCCTCTTCCGTAGAAACCAGCAATCTTTTTGCCAGCCTAAACAGCTTATCCTTAAAGGGCATTACCACATTCAAAAATTCCGACTGTTGCATTGTTGGTTCAGTTGTTTCTAAATCTTCTAGGTTGTCTACATAATCAAGACGAACCATACTGAATTTTGTTACAAAATATTTTTTTATCCTTTTAATGTAAGTAATTTAGACAACCAAAATCCTACGAACTACGTAAATACCTTTGATATATGGTTTTAAGGCCCCGATCTTTCTAGTCAATTTTGGGAATGATAATTGAGCCCTGATAAATTTAACAGATAGCAATTCAAAAAATAATTATGAAAAAGTACTTTCTATACCTATTAATTCTTGGGCTATACCTTACTGGCTGTAATAAAAATGACGACCCGATTATAGATCCAGAACCAGAAGTACAGCAAGAAGAGCCAAAGACTGTAGCAGACTATCCGGTTCAAGATTTTATGTGGCAGACGATGAACGCCTTTTATTTCTGGCAGGCAGATGTTCCAAATTTGGCCGATTCTAAATTTACAGGGCCGGAAGACCAAACTTATGTCCAATTTTTAGGCTCCAAGGATAATCCAGAAGACTTTTTTTATAGCATATGTAATAATCATGAATATGTTGTGGGAGAAGCAACAGCCGTAGATCGGTTCAGTATTACCGTAGAAAATTACAAAGATCTTGTACAACGGTTATCCGGTATTTCAAAAAGTAACGGTCTGGAATACGGACTTGGAATCTACGGTGACGGTAACGATGTTTTTGGTTTCGTTCAATATGTTGCGGAAAATTCGGACGCTTCGCAAAAAGCGATAAAGCGAGGTGATTTTTTTATCGGGGTTGATGGCCAAGACCTCAATTTAGACAATTATCTAGATCTATTATTTGGCGATAACGATACTTATACCCTAAACATGGCAACCGTTGCCAACAATACCATTGCACCGAATAATGTTGAAGTTACTTTGACCAAACAAGTTGAATTTGCTGAAAACCCAATCTTAATAAGTAAAATTCTAGAGGTGAACGGGCAAAAAATCGGTTATCTTATGTACAACTCCTTTTTAGCGGAATATGATGATCAACTCAACGAAAAATTTGGTGAATTCGCTTCCGTCGGAATAAATGATCTCATCCTTGATTTTAGATATAATGGTGGAGGCCGGGTTTCCTCCGCTATTCAAATAGCAAGCTCTGTATATGGCCTTAATACCGATGAGCTGTTTCTTAGGGCACGGTACAATCCCAAATTACAGGCACAATTGTCCGAAGATTTTTTAACAGAGTATTTCGTTGATCAAACCTATGACAGTGGAACACCGCTTAATGCCCTTGGCTTAAACAGGGTTTTTGTCATCGCAACAGACAGGACCGCCTCTGCAAGTGAGTTGGTCATGAACGGACTTGTACCTTATGTAGATGTTATTCATGTGGGTACGCGAACAGTTGGGAAAAATGAGTTCTCCAATACGTTTGTGGACGACCCTGATAATAGCAATTTTTATGACCCAAATCGTGAAACATTCATTAACCCGAATAACCAATGGGCCATACAGCCCTTGTTGGGAAGGAATGAAAATGCCGATGGTTTTTCGGATTATACCAGTGGACTTATTCCTGATTATGAACTGGATGAGGATATAACCAATCTGGGCGTTCTTGGGGAAACGAGTGATCCCTTATTACAGAAAACCTTGGATGTTATTGCCGGGGCAGCCGGAAAGCATAATTTTGAAACGATTTGGCCAGCGCGTTACATAGGGGATTCAAAAATGTTCAATGCCAATAACGGCAAGATGTTAATGGATGGTTTGTTAAAACCATTTAAACCGGATTATAAACAATAAATACTAATTGAGACCTTTGTTCCGTTATGAACTATGGACCCTATAAACGGAATTAAATCCCCTGAAATGAAAAAAATATTTCTTCTTTACAGTTTCCTTGTGCTATTGTCCTGTTCAAAGGATGACGGAATTATTACCGCACCCATTCCTACCCCTGACCCAGCCGCCAATGTAGAGGTTCAGGATTTCATGTATAGGGCAATGAATACTTGGTATTTTTGGCAAGCCGATGTGCCTGATCTGGCCGACAATCGTTTTACGGACTCCGCTTCCTACACCGAATTTTTAATATCAGAATCGTCTCCTGGAGATTTTTTTGACAATAAGCTATTATTTACCGAGGACCGTTTTAGTTTTTACGCTGATGATTATAAAACATTGACAATGGCATTGTCGGGTATCTCAAAAAGTAACGGCCTAGAGTTTGGACTTGTTCAAATTTCGGGTAGTAACGATGTTTTCGGATTTGTGAAATACATTGTACCTGAATCTGATGCCGCAACAAAGGATATTGCCAGGGGTGAACTCTTCACCGGAGTAAATGGTCAAACTTTGACCTTGGCCAATTATTCAAGCCTCCTTTTTGGTGCCGGGAGTGATTCATATACACTGAATATGGCCACAATAACGAATGGTGCAATTACTGCTTCCGACAAGGACGTAATGCTTACAAAACAGGAAGGTTTGGCCGAAAATCCAGTTTTCTTGACAAAGTCCTTTGATATTGGTGATAAAAAGATAGGCTACCTTGTATACAACGGTTTTACCAATGAATATGATGAAGACCTAAACAATGCATTTGGGGAATTAAAGTCACTTGGTGTAACTGATTTGGTTTTGGATCTTCGTTACAATCCAGGTGGTTCTGTAAATACTGCCCGTTTACTTTCGAGTATGATCTATGGTACCAAGACTACCGATGTGTTTTTGAAGGCTCGTTACAATACAAAATACCAAAAATATCTGGAGGATAAGGATGTGGAACTTCGCGAGTTCTTTGCCGATAAAACAGGTGCAGGCACGCCTATTAATACGTTGAACCTGAACAAAGTTTATATATTGACAACTGATGGTACGGCATCGGCCAGTGAATTGGTAATCAATGGTCTTGACCCCTATGTAGATATTGTTCAGATAGGTGAGGCGACTCGGGGCAAAAATGAATTCTCCGTTACAATGGTAGATGATAGCGAGAATGATTATGTATACAACCCGCAAAGAGTCGCTAAAATTAACCCAAATAACAAATGGGCCATTCAGCCCCTTATTGGAAGAAATGAGAATTCAGTTGGTTTTTCAGATTATACCAGTGGCCTACAACCCACTATTGAGTTATTGGAAGATTATGGGAACCTTGGGGTATTGGGTGATCAAAATGAACCGTTATTGGCAAGGGCTATCCAAGAAATTACAGGTACAACCGCCAAACGTGATTTCACTGTTAAAATGCCTATAAGAGAGCTTACAAATTCTAAAATGTTTACCCCAATAAAGGATAATATGTTTGTGGATGTGCCATTGGGATTAGACATACAATAATATACCATTTACTTTAAATTGAAAAAGGGCCGTGAAGAATTTCTTCGCGGCCCCATTTTATTTACAACGTTAAGTTCATACCACCGTTAAAATTTCTTCCACGGGTGGTGAAACCAATTATTTCAACATACTCGGTATTGAGTAAATTTGATGCCCCTACAAAAACTTTCATTTTTTTAGGGATTAGGTCATAGGCAAAATACAGATCCAACAATGAAAAATTGGGCAGTTCTATATTCTCAAATGCGCTAAAATCAGTATCGGTTCTAACACCTGTATATGAATATACGACTGATGCGTAGCTTCTTTCCGTAAGTTCGTACCCAAAACTTGCATTCACCTTATGTTTGGGAATCCGAATGGCGGCATCTCCCTTTCGCTCGGTAAAAGTATAATTGGAAGAAAACCCGATTTTTTTCGAGGGGTTCCAATTAAATTCAAATTCAACCCCCTGAGCATCAATATTGGAGGAGGCATTTGCATACAATCCAGTTAAGTTATCATATATCACGGCATTTTCCTCTTTTCTGTTAAAGTAAAGTGCATTCAACCTTAGTTTGGAACTCACGGCATACTCCATTCCGCCTTCCAAAGTTCGATTTTCTTCAGGTCCCAATTCCGGGTTCGCACCAAAATTCCCGAACAACTGTGTGAGCGATGGTGTAATGTACGATGTTGCATAAGACCCGAAAAATTTAAAATAACCGGTATTGGTTTTAAAGGAAAAAGAAGGGTTTAGATTGTAAACCAGATGACTGCCATATTCGGAATGGTTGTTCAACCGTGCCCCGATATTCAGATTCAGACCTATATCAGAAACGTATACCACATTCACATAGGGATCCAGAATAGTGAAATATGTGGTAGCCTCAAACTCCGTTTGATCTTTAAGGTAGTTCAATCCTAAGATTGAATAAAACATATTATTGATAGTAAGCTTATTGAACAGATCCATCAAGTAGTTCTGACCTTTGAAAACCCCGGGGAAAGCACTAATATTTTCGGAATTAAAATCGTTAAAGGCCGCATTTAGGTTCAAGGACCCGTTATTATATTTTAATTCGGAAGAAAGTCCTGCACGTTTTTGTTCGCTTATAAATTGATAGGGTGCATCGATCATTCCGAAAGATTCGTCGTAATCTGTTCGCAACTTGGTATGGTTTCCAAAAACTTTTACTTTGAA
The DNA here is from genome assembly GCA_963703125.1 of uncultured Flavobacteriaceae bacterium. Taxonomy (GTDB): domain Bacteria; phylum Bacteroidota; class Bacteroidia; order Flavobacteriales; family Flavobacteriaceae; genus MFD04716-140. Next base: position 74,589 of record OY969790.1, read on the forward strand.
AGAATTGGAAAATTGATACCCAAGTTTAACATCGGTACTAAAAGTTGAGAAAACATCTTCCATATTATCAGAAGTAACCAATGCTGATAGGCCATCAGAATATCTATTTGTAAAACCGACTTGATATATAAATTTATCAACAGTTCCACTTACATTGATCCCATTAAAGGCATTTGAGAGGTTATAGTTTTGATCCCCTACTGTTTGGTTGGTACCTCTGCTGGTCTGAACATTTAATGCCACCTTTCTTTTAGATTCATTCTTGGTGGTGATATTGATCACGGCCGTCGCTGCATTCGTTCCGTATAAGGTACTCGCCGCCCCTTTTATAATTTCTATCGATTCAATATTAACCGCTGAAAGTAACCTCAGATCATATTCGGATGAGGATGAGGATGGGTCCGAAACCCGAACTCCATCAATTAATATCAAAACCTGTCTCCCTCTTCCGCCCCTTGCGAAGACCCCAAGGATCGTACCTTCCCTTCCTCGACTTCCAGTGATTTCCAGCCCACTTTTTGTGTTGATGATCTCGGCGACCGATTTTCCTTGATAACGCTCCAATTCTTCCGCTGTAATTTTGATTACTGTTTTTCCTGAATGCTCTCTTTTTAATTCAAATCGCGAATCGCTGACTACGACTTCATCCAAATTTTGAATATTGACTGTGTCATTCTGCACATTTTGTGCAGAAATGCTTGTGCAAACCCATGCGGTCACACAAAAACCAATTACTCTTTTTTTCATTTCGTTTAATTCAATAAACGGGAGTGTAGTATGTCTGTCCACATACGTAAACCTTTATCCCGAAAGTTTAACAATGTTTGTTTGAATTTGGCAGGTCTCCTGACTTGCAATTTGCTATACGACCTTCCCATACCCAAAATTTGGTACAGTGGCAATGCAGTATATAACAACTTGTTCTCGAAGGAACAAGATGCCGGTTTGCCCGGCACATGCTTACAGTTGCGGGAACAGTCCCAGATTCTCACTGGATTCCCTTTTAATCCTCACGCATTGTGCGGTAGGAACCAAAATTCGCGACGAAGGTAAACATTTTGTTTAATCTTTCTAGCAAAAGATTAAATAGTACTATTTTTGGCGGACAATTAAAAAAATGAGATCAACCCTTTTCTTTGCATTTACTGTGGCTTTTATTCTTTTATCATGTAAGGAGGATAGAAAAGAAATAATTCCCACCGTTATTGAAGCTGACAGTATTTCCATCTCATATGCCAAGGGGTTTTTAATAGATTCCTCCATTGATGGTGTCACTATACTGAAAATAAATTCGCCATGGCCAAATGCCGATATTGGATTCAAATATGCTTTGATTTCAAAAGATAAAATGGCAACTATGACCCTTAATAAAGATGAGTATGATGCAATCATAAGTGTTCCCGTGGAAAGAATTGTGGTTACGTCAACCACGCATATTCCTGCACTTGAATCGCTAGAAGTTTTGGATAAAATTGTGGGCTTTCCTGAAACGGACTATATATCCTCGAAAGAAGCGCGGAAACGAATCGACAAGGGCCTTATCAAAGAATTGGGAAACAATGAAGCTATCAACACCGAGATGGTCATTGAATTAAATCCAGATGTAGTAGTTGGTTTCTCAATAGATAATGCAAACAAAATTTATGAAACCATACAACGCTCAAATATACCTGTGGTCTATAATGGTGATTGGACGGAAGAAACACCTTTGGGAAAGGCGGAATGGATAAAATTCTTCGCCCCATTCTTTCAATTGGAAGATAAGGCTGAAACAATTTTCTCTAAAATAGAGACCTCGTACTTGAAAGCAAAACAATTGGCACAAGGTACTGAGTACAAACCAACGGTATTAAGTGGTGCTCTCTACAAAGATGTGTGGTATGCGCCAGGTGGGGACAGTTGGGCGGCACAATTTCTAATGGATGCCAATGTAAATTACCTGTGGAAGGAGACCCAAGAAACCGGAAGCCTTTCCCTGAGTATTGAAAGTGTACTTGAAAAAGGAAAAAATGCGGATTTCTGGGTATCTCCATCTCAATTCACATCTTATAGGCAGTTAGGGCAGGTGAACAATCATTACAGACAGTTCAATGCGTACAAACATAAAAATGTATACACTTTCGCAAATACAATAGGTGAAACAGGCGGATTACTATATTATGAATTGGCACCACAACGGCCCGATCTGGTATTGAAAGACCTCATTTATATTTTTCACCCTGAACTTTTACCAGAACATACGCTGTTTTTTTTTAAGCCTTTGGAATAGTTGGAGACTTCAAAAAAATATTCGATTTCATTTTCATGGCTGATTGTCATTTTGATTATCTGTTTTGTAATCAGCATAAGTTTGGGCTCCGTTTCCATCGCGTTTGTGGATACATTAAGTTCATTGTTTGGAGGCTCAATAGAAAACGAATCTTGGAACTATATAATTTGGAACTATCGTATTCCCAAAGCGTTGACGGCTATAGTGGTTGGGAGTGGTTTAGCCCTTAGTGGGCTCCTGATGCAGACTCTTTTTAGAAATCCTTTGGCAGGTCCTTTTGTATTGGGAATAAGTTCGGGCGCCAGTTTGGGTGCCGCCCTTTTGATAATGGGTTCAACTGCATTTTTGGGCTTCTTTTCTATCGGCTTCATCAATGATCTTTCATTGATAATCGTTGCGAGCATAGGAAGTTTCTTGGTGCTTTTGGTCGTTATGTCATTGGCCTCAAAGGTGAAGGATACAATGGCATTGCTTATAATAGGGCTCATGTTCGGAAGTATTACGGCTGCCATAGTAAGTGTGCTTTCTTATTTTACGAGTGCCGAAAAATTGCAACAATATATATATTGGTCATTTGGTAGTGTCGGTAATCTTTCTTGGCAACAAATAGGGTTACTTTCTGTAATTATTTCTTTTGGCATTATTTTAGCCATTTTCTCGATAAAACCCTTAAATGCACTGTTGCTGGGAGAGAATTATGCAAAAAGTTTGGGTGTCGACATGAAAAAATCGCGCTATTTGATAATAACAGCTACCGGCTTGTTGGCCGGAAGCATTACAGCCTTTGCCGGGCCTATTGCTTTTGTTGGTTTGGCAGTGCCCCATCTTACACGCCAGATTTTTGATACGACCGATCATAAAGTCTTGGTTCCCGCAGTGTTGATTTATGGTTCCATTCTAATGTTGATTTGTGATACCATAGCTCAACTACCTAGTTCTGTAAGTGTTTTGCCCATCAATGCCGTAACGAGCATCATTGGGGCACCTGTGGTTATTTGGCTATTGGTTCGAAAACGAAAAATGATTTTTTGATTTGAATACTACGGAACACTATACCTCACTAGAAGCGAAGGATTTAACCATTGGTTATAAATCCAAAAAAGGCGACTTTGAAATTGCCAAAAACATTCAATTCAAATTACATGAAGGCGAGTTGATGGGAATCGTCGGGATTAACGGAATTGGAAAATCTACCTTATTACGGACATTGGGAAAAGTTCAGGACAAGCTTTCGGGTGCTATTTACATCAACGAAAAAAATCTAGAGCAAATTGGCTCTCTTGAATTGGCAAGCAACATAAGTATTGTGCTAACAGAATCGACCGCATCAAAGAATATGACCGTGTTGGAACTGGTGGCTTTGGGAAGACAGCCCTATACCAATTGGTTGGGCACGCTTTCCGATGAAGATCGATCAATCATAAAAAGCGCCATCGAGATGGTGAAGATCGAGGATTTAAAATATAAAAAATGTCATGAACTCAGTGACGGTCAATTGCAAAGGGTCATGATAGCGAGGGCATTGGCGCAGGACACCCCTTTGATACTTTTAGATGAACCCACAACACATTTAGACATTTACCACAAAGTACAGATACTAAAACTTTTAAGGTCAATTGCGCACCATACCCGTAAAACCATTCTTTTTACCACCCACGAGATAGAATTGGCAATTCAGCTTTGTGATAACATGCTGCTGTTGGACAGTATTTCAAATCATTTTGGTCAGCCCTGTGAGCTTATACAAAATGGAGCATTTGAGAATCTCTTTCCCTCTGATACCATATCATTTGAACCAAAGACCGGCACTTTTCGCATTAAAAAGTAACGATGGGGCCACGTCTTAATTTGAAGTCAAACACGTATCTTTACTTTTAAAGATTTAGAACACGCATGAACGAGTACTTAGTATATCTTCTAATCGGAATTATCTGCATTGCCATTGGTTATTTTTTGGGTACCTATATCCAAAATTTAAGGACAAAATCTGGCCAAAGTACGCTCCAAGAGGAAAAAAGACAATTGGAGCTTACCAAAGCCTCTTTGGAAAACCGTGTCATTGCCATTGAAAACGAAAGGGATGAAATTCGCCTTGAAAAGGAACAGATGGGCAATCAATTGGTTCGCTATCAAGCTGATATGGAGAATTTATCCCAGAAGAACAGCGAGCAAAAAGAAGAAGTAGAAAAATTACAGGAAAAATTTACGAAGGAATTTGAAAACTTGGCCAACAAAATCTTGGACGAAAAAAGTACCAAATTCACAGAGCAGAATCAAAAGAACATAAAGGACATTTTAACTCCGTTGAATGAAAAAATACAATTGTTCGAGAAAAAGGTAGAGGAAAGTCAAAAAGAAAATATCAGTATTCATTCTGCCCTAAAAGAACAGTTGTTGAACCTGCAAAGTCAAAACCTGAAAATAACCCAAGAAGCCGAAAACTTGACAAAAGCATTGAAAGGTGATAGCAAAATGCAGGGGAACTGGGGCGAATTGGTTTTGGAGCGGGTGTTGGAAAAATCAGGTCTTGAAAAGGACAGGGAATATACCGTACAGCAGAGTTTTACCTTGGAAGATGGAACCCGGGTTTTGCCGGATGTTATTATACACCTTCCGGATGGGAAGAAGATGATCGTGGATTCCAAAGTCTCATTAACTGATTATGAGCGTTTTGTGAATGCAGAGGATGATATGCGGGATAAATTTCTAAAATCCCATATTGATTCCCTAAGAAAGCATGTAGATCAATTGTCGGCAAAAAAATATGAGGACCTGTATGAAATGGAGAGTCCGGATTTCGTGTTGATGTTCATTCCCATTGAACCTGCTTTTGCCATTGCGATCAACAACGATAACACATTATACAACAAGGCCTTTGAACAGAATATTGTCATCGTTACACCCTCTACTTTATTGGCTACTTTACGTACCATTGATAGTATGTGGAACAATGAAAAGCAGCAAAGGAACGCTATAGAAATTGCACGCCAGGCGGGTGCCTTGTATGACAAATTCGAAGGTTTCGTAACTGATTTGACCAAGGTGGGCAAAAAGATGGATGAGGCCAAGACGGAGTACAAGGGTGCCATGGGCAAACTATTTGAAGGCCAAGGAAATATTATTACAAGAATCGAAAAACTTAAAAAAATGGGTGCCAAGGCAAAAAAATCAATCCCTGAGGCTATTTTAAAAAGAGCAGGTGAGGATGATTTTGAAGACGAAGAACCTAAACTTGAATTATAACTATGGAATGAGTCCTAATAAACCTTGATACCAACCCTGCCCCTCTCCGGCCAGGAGGCGAGATGTTTAATGTGAATTACATCCCCGGGCTGAGCGCAGTCGAAGCATGACCTATTAAAAAATAAAATAAACAGATGAAAAAAATACTATTTATTGTAATTGGCAGCCTTCTTGCCATCTTGGCATTATACTATGCCTTTATCTATTTTGTGCCATATAGCGAAGGTGTGCGCTCTGGCGAACTCATAAAAATAAGCCATAAGGGAGTTGTAATCAAAACCTGGGAAGGTGAAATTAGCCAGGGAATATCTGGGGCCCAGATTTTTTCATTTTCAGTATTGGACAAGGATAAAGACGTGATTGAGAACTTAAAGGAATACCAAGGAGAATATGTAAAACTTACCTATGTAGAGCGGTTTAGCACCTTTTTCTGGCTTGGGGACAGCAAATATTTTGTCACCGAAGTAGAGCAGGAACAATCCCCACATTTCAGGAACTGATATATGAAGAAATTTAAAACGGTTCGGGAATCCAGGGTTTCGATAACAGAATTAATGCTTCCCTCCCACTCTAATTTCGGCGGAAAAATTCATGGTGGCCATATTTTGAATTTAATGGATCAGATTGCTTTTGCATGCGCTTCCAAACATTCCAGAAGTTATTGTGTTACAGCATCTGTAAACAGGGTAGATTTCCTTTCGCCGGTTGAAGTGGGTGAATTGTTGACCTTGAAAGCTTCCATCAATTATACGGGAAAAACATCCATGGTCATAGGCGTTCGGGTGGAGTCTGAAAATATAACCACGGGTAAAAAAAGACATTGCAATTCCTCTTATTTTACCATGGTTGCGAAAGACGAGGAAGGAAACAGCCTTCCCGTACCTGGATTGCTAGTGCAAGACCAAAATGGAATTCGGAGATTTGCACGAAGTAAATACCGAAAAAACTCGGCCTTCAAAAGGGACACGAAATTTGATGAAAGTAATTTTAACTACCAAAATTATTTGAAAAAGTTAGAAAACGAAAACGTTAAGATCGAATTGGATTGATTCCCTTCGCCGCATCGGCATCTAAAAACCAAATCAAATTACCCGATTTCGGGTAAACCAAACTGGCAGGGTATTGTTTGTATGCCCCTTCTTTGTTAAGTATTTCAGAAACTTTTTTATTTTTGGTGTCCCCTGTTACCAAAAATGCCACAACATCGGCATTATTGATTATTTTCCCCGTAATCGTGATTCTTTTTTGGCCCGAAGTTGGATGCTCGGCAACCAAACAATTTTTATCGGAGTTCCATAACTCAATATTATAAGGAAAGATTGAAGCGGTATGCCCATCGTCGCCCATACCTAAAACTACCAGATCAAATTTTGGAGTATTCAAGGATTTGGACAATTCTTTATCCAAAATATCGGAATACCTATGGGCTTCATAATCAGGTTCATTCTCACCCTTAACACGGTGTATATTCTCTTTGGGAACCACAATTTTTGATAATAAATGATCCACGGTCATTCTATAGTTGCTTTCGCTATCGGTAGGCAAAACACAACGCTCATCACCCCAATAAAAATGGACTTTTCTCCAATCAATTTTATCCCCATAGTTTTCAGCAAGTTGGTCAAATACCGATTTGGGTGTGCTTCCGCCTGAAAGTGCAATATGTACTTGTTTTCTTGACGCCACAAAATCTTCAAAGAACTTTGAGAAGTTCCGTGCAACTTCTTCCTTTGAGCTATAAATTTTTAATTCCATCCAGCATTTTTTTGCTATTCGCCACCTTTAACTTATCACACAAAAGCCCGTGTCATCGGCCAAATTTTCACTGGGATTCCTCCACATGTAGTCGCCATCAATTAAATCATCGGCATTGTCCGGGCCCCAGACCCCGGCGGAATATCCATAGATTTTTACATCTTTTCCATTTTTCCAATAGTCCAAAATGGGGTCTACGAATTCCCAAGCAGTCTCCACTTCATCGGCCCTTGCATACAACGTGGCATCGCCCTGCATGGCATCGAGCAAAAGCCGTTCATAGGCCTCCATAATATGATTATCTACCAAACTTGAATAGTAGAAGTCTAAATTGGCACGCTCTACCTGAAACCCTTGTCCTGGTACTTTTACACCGAATTTTATCAAAATCCCCTCATCGGGTTGTATGCGAATAATTAATTTGTTGTCCTTGTTCGTTAATCCCGATTCCTTGAATATCTGATGGTGGGGAGCTTTAAAATGTATCACTATTTCAGTGACTTTTGTGGGCATTCTTTTCGCCGTGCGCACGTAAAAGGGGATATCGGCCCAACGCCAGTTATCCACGAAAAATTTGATGGCGGCATAGGTCTCTGTGGTAGATTCGGGATCCACCTCATCTTCCTGCCGGTATCCTTTAACCTTTTTGCCATCCACAACCGAGGCAACGTATTGTGCGCGAATGGTATTTTTATAAAGAGTGTCTTCATCCTTCATTATCCGAAGTGATTTTAGCGCTTTTACCTTTTCATTTCGTATTTCGTCCGCATTGGCACCAATGGGAGGTTCCATCACTATTAAGGCCACCAACTGCAATAAATGGCTTTGGAACATATCTCGCAATGCGCCAGACTTGTCATAATAGCCACCTCTCTTTTCGACACCTACTGTTTCGGCATTCGTTATCTCCACATGGTGAATATAATTGCGGTTCCATAGGGGTTCAAAAATACTGTTCGCAAAACGGGTCACCAGTAAATTTTGGACAGTTTCCTTGCCCAAATAATGATCTATGCGGTATATCTGGGATTCCTTAAAATAGCCATGCAGTCCTTGGTTGAGCTCTTTTGCCGATGCCAAACTATACCCAAAGGGCTTTTCAACTATCAAACGCTTCCAGCCTTTTGACTCTTCATTTAGGCTTTTCTCCGCTAGGTTCTTTGCCACTATTTCATATAAACTAGGCGGGGTAGACAAATAAAAAATATAATTGTCCAGTGTATTATGGGCCATATTAAGCTCCGCTATTCTGTCAGCCAAGCGTGTGTAATCGGTATTGTAATCCTTACCGAGGTCCTCGTAATAGAGTTTCGCGGCGAAATCTTCAATAAAATCGGTATTGGCACCGTTTATTTTAGCTTTAAAATAGTCGCTCTCCGTTACCACTTTTTTGCGAAACTCCTCATCCGTAAGATTACTTCTACTGACACCTAGGACTACAAAATTGTCCGGTAGTTGCTTAGCCTTGTATAAATTGAAGATGGCCGGTATAAGCTTCCGGGCCGTAAGATCTCCTGATGCCCCAAAAATTATGAGCATTTGATTTTCCGTTTTGTTCATACGCTGTTTTGTGGCCCTAAAAGTATCGAAAAGAATGAGCAATCACAACGACTTTACTGTAACTTAAAGCGGCATCTCAATATTTTCATTTATTTTTGATTGACTTGGAAAAATAGAATGAATGTCCGAGGCAATTAATAATTCTAATGATTGATAATGGAAGGTACGTACGATTTTGGATTAGTAGGTTTAGGCGTCATGGGACGCAATTTTATTTTGAATGTAGCGGACAATGGATTTAAGGCCTTTGGATATGATTTGGACGTGGATAAAGTTGGTGCGTTGAAAAAAGAAGGCGGCCATACGGGCAATGTGGATGCTTCGTCGAACATTAAGACTTTTGTACAATCCTTAAAACAACCCCGAAAAATAATGATGCTGGTGCCCGCGGGCAAAATTGTTGATTCGGTCATTGAAAGTTTGCTTCCTTATATAGACCGAGGTGATATTTTGATTGATGGGGGCAATTCATTTTTTATCGATACCGACCGGCGTGAAAACTATTTGCAGGAAAAAGGGGTCTACTTTTTTGGTGCGGGTGTTTCCGGGGGTGCCAAAGGTGCACGATTGGGGCCCAGTATAATGCCCGGTGGATCTAAAAGTGCCTATGCCCATGTAAAACCCATTTTTGAGGCCGTAGCGGCCAAATACAAGGGTGAACCTTGTGTGGCGTATTTGGGTCCAAAATCCGCTGGAAACTATGTGAAAATGGTCCATAACGGTATTGAATACGGATTGATGCAATTAACTTCCGAAATTTACGACCTGCTCAAAAAAGGCGGGGATTTTACGAATGAGGAACTGCATAAAGCGTTTAAAAAATGGAACCAAGGCCGGTTGCAGTCTTTCCTAATTGAAATTACCTCGGAAATTTTTGAAATGAAAGATGACTTGGGGGATGGAATGCTTGTTGATAAAATCCTGGATAGGGCAAAGCAAAAAGGAACAGGAAAATGGACCTCCCAAAATGCGATGGATCTAGGTATTCCAGTACCTACCATTGACATGGCCGTAAGTATGCGCGAAATATCGGCCCTAAAGGATGAGCGCATGAAGGCAGACACACTCTACGACCGACCCGAAGTGAAACATCTTGATAAAAAGAAACTCGAGGTCTTAGCCGAAGAGGCCTTGTATTTTTCGTTTATCATCACCTATGCACAAGGACTTCATCAATTGGCCGATGCTTCCAAAGAATATGGATATCAATTGGATATGGCCGTAATCGCCAAAATTTGGCGTGCCGGTTGTATCATACGTGCTGGACTTTTAGCTGATATCGCCGAGGCCTTTAAGGCAGATCAAGACTTGCCAAATTTAGTATTGTCCCCCACTTTTGTTGAAAAAGTGCAAAGCACTGTGAGCTCGGCCAGAGAGCTTGTAGCTTTCGCAGCGACAAACGGAATCCCATTACCTGGATTGTCAAGTGCGCTTACTTATTTTGATGCGTATACCTCTACCAGGTTACCATTGAATTTGATACAGGCGCAACGCGACTATTTTGGATCCCATACCTATGAAAGAATAGATAGGGAAGGTATTTTTCATACCGAGTGGGAATTATGATTGAAAAATGCATGTATACATACTGGTAAGACCCCATACGTATCCTGCACTTTTGCGTTCCTTCAGTACAACAACGCAAATACGCGACCGAACTATGCACAGGTCGCCTATTATGGTTCAAGAAGAACGGTAAAACAATTTGAAAGGACAAAATGAGTATCGAAGAGCCCGTAAAAATAAAAAGACTTCTAGAAGGAGACTTGAACGAGTTTGTTGACCTTGTCAAATTGTTTGAAGAAGTTTTCGAGATGAAGAATTTTTCAATTCCTGACAAAAGACATCTTCAAAACCTTCTCAATCGTATTGACTTTGATGTTTTCGTGGCTTTTAAGAATGACATGGTTGTAGGTGGATTAACAACCTATGTTTTGGAACAATATTATTCGGGAAAACCTCTTGCATACATCTATGATTTAGCTGTGGACACACATCTTCAAAGACAGGGAATTGGCAAGAAACTTATAACGGAAGCAAATAAATTCTATAGGGAGAAAGGATTTGAAGAAGTGTTTGTACAAGCTGAAAAGGTTGATGATCATGTGATTGACTTTTATAGAAAAACCAATCTTTCAGGAGAAGAACAAGTAGTCCATTTCTATTACACTTTGAATAAATAGATTCAAATAGCACTACCACCGAGAAGGGTTTTGCTGTAAACACGGTACCAAACCAAACATAGATCAAACCAAATTACTTTAAGTGCGGGGCAGTCCTAATTAAATGGCTTTAGCCACGCGGCCTAAACACAATTCTTTAGGTGTTTCATTCGATAAAATATACAAAGAACTTGACTTTGACGAAGATGACAAGTTACAATTAAGCTACTAAGTTCTTTATCAAATTGAAACGTTTTCATACAAAATATAGATACCAAAAGAATAAGGGATTTCCTTTTCAAAAAATCCCTTAACAGTAAAAAACTTTGAACTTTTTCTATGCTACAATTACAAGATTAACGCTGATTCTCTGGCTGTGCTATCCAGTTAGAATATTCTGTACTTCCTAAATACACCGCATTATCTGGAGCCAAGGTGTCTTTCTCTATAGAGGCACCTGAATACAATGCTTTCACATCAGAAACGATTTTGTATTCCTTTTGTGTGGCAGTAGTATATTTTTTTATCCAATCTGCCATATTATATTTTTTTGGACCACCAATTTCCAAAATAGTATTTTTTGGTGTTTCAACAGCCATTTTTGCAAGAAATCCCGCAACATCCTTACTGGCAATTGGCTGTATGTTAGCATCTGGCAAAACCACTTGGTCGTTGATTAAACTCATGTGTAATACACCTGCCGCGAATTCAAAAAACTGTGTAGTGTGTACGATGGTATAAGGAATTCCTGATGCTTGAATCATATCTTCTTGCACTTGTTTGGCTCGGAAATAACCACTTTCTTGAAGTTTTTGGGTACCAACTACTGAAAGTGCAAGATGGTGCTTTACGCCTGCTTTTTTTTCTGCTTTCAACAAATTCTCATTAGATGTTTTAAAGAAATTCATAACAGCATTGTCTTCAAAAGAAGGTGAATTGGATGCATCTACTACAACTTGTGCATTTTGCAAAGCGGCATCTAGACCTTCGCCGGTAAGTGTATCTACGCCAGTATTTGGTGCTGCAGCAATAACTTCGTGATTAGAGTTTTTTAACTGATTTACTAATTGGCTGCCGATAAGTCCGGTACCACCGATAACTACTATTTTCATAATTTTAACATTTAATTGTTTGATGGTACAAAGTTGAAAATAGTGATGTCTAAAAAACTTAAGCCAGTTTAAGAAATGTGTTTTGCTTGAATTTTTTTAAACTTTTTGAGGGAAATACCCATATAAGAAGCAAATATGGGTTCTGGAATTCTTTGCATCAACATCGGATATGTAGTTTTAAAATAATTGTAAAAATCTTCTTTGGATGTTGTGGCATAGGTTTTTTGTTTCAATAAAGCAGCACCATAAGCACGTTGATGTATATTATTAAAATAAATTGCCAACATTGGATGCCTTAGTAGCAAAGCATCATACGATTCTTTGGTAATTACAGCAACAACGCTTTCTTCAACCGCTGCGATACTAAGTTGCGCATTGTCAGTATTAGAAAACGACTTATAGTCTGTGAGCCACCAATTCTCTAATGCAAAATGGATCGTGTGATTTTCCCCAGAATGGGTATAATACAAGTGAAGCAAGCCTTTGCAAACAAAAAACAACTTATCTGCTTTAGAGTTCTCTTTAAGCAATACCTCTTCTTTTTTAAAATTCTCAAGTGAAAAATACGGCAGGATAGCATCTATTTCATCAACCAATTGCGGTGTTGATTTTAAAATATGTTCACGCAATACTTGTAGCATAACCACTTATTTATGTTACCGATTTCTTACGAAGTTCACTTAAATATTCGGGTGTAAAACCCAAAAACGATGCCAAGTACTTTTGTGGAATACGCTGTGCAAACTCAGGATGTTTCAAAATGAAAAAATGATACATTTCCTCTTTGGAATACCCATATAGGTATTTAAACCGCATTTGTGCAGCAGCAAAAGCACGTTGGTAAATAAAACGAAAGTAGCGTTCCAAAACGGGATGGCTTTCTAATAGCTCATCAAGGGCATTTCGTTCTATACACAACACTTCAGAGGTTTCCATCGCCTGAATATAAAACTGGGTTGGTTGTTGATGTTCAAAGGCGATGGTATCTGTCAACCACCAAGTTTCAATGGCAAACTCTGTAGTTTGCTCATTACCTTTATCATCAATAAAAAATTTACGTAAGTAGCCTTCCAAAACAAAATAGCGGTATTTACATAGTTGTCCCTCTATAAGCAAGTTTTCCTTTTTACGATAGGTTTGAGTTTGGAAATATGCAAGCACCTCAGCAAACTCTTTGTTACTGATATGTGTAAATTTGTTGATATGTGATTGGAAAATATGCATCCCTTAAAACATTTTATTACTCCTTATTATAAATACAAAAAGACCAACAGTACACTTTTAAAGGAATGGCAACAATCTGCCTACCCTAAAATTACCAATATTGACTTTTGGACTTTTATTGGCATTATTATATATTTCCAATGTAACCAACCTTCTCAAATCGACATTTGACAAAAAACAAAAGAAACCCAATCAGAGTTTGCTACATTCGATTTTTAAACAAAAGACCAAAAGAAAACACATTTAAAGGAATCCCAACGAATATAAATATACTGACTCTCTGAAAGGCGGAAAAAATTAAAAAAGTGGCATAACAAAAATATGTCGCATGGACATCTTCCATATAAAGGGCAGATTTCAGCTTAAATTAAGTTCCATTTTGAATTGATCAAGCTGCTTTTAAATGGATGCCACACCTAACCGGCCCGACAGAGTCGTTCCGGCGGGTCGCTTGTTCTCGCCTACTTCCAAAAATCCGTAGGGATTTTCAGTTTATTATGTACTTTTAGTAGCAAGATTTGCAGTGACATGAACAAGGAAGTTGGTTGTGTCGTACCTATTTCGTTTTAGGGGATGATAAACATTGAAAAAGAAATAGCCGAAAAAATTGTCAAAGCGAACAGTTCGAGTACTACCAAACTTGGTTTGCGGTTCGATAGGGTTGTTGTAAGACTTCTCGGAAATCTTAGATTTTTTGTCGAACAAACTAATTCAAACCAGAAAATCATTCTCATGACCATTTCCGCTCCCATCAAACTTGCAACAAAAACAGAGAAGGAGCTTAAGTCAAAAATCAAGTATCTATTGAACCGTAAAGACCATGACCAAGATCTAAGTATCTCTATTTTCCAAAATGAAGTACGGCTTCGAATCATTGAATTTACGTTGAATAAATCCCATAAATTTGTTGGTCTGGTCCACAATCCCAGGACTGACCCCGAGCTACTGCTCGATTTCGCAACAAGATGGCTCCATGTGACCGACCAAAATTGACAAAGACATGATTTCAAATTCTGATAAAGAAATTTTAAGTTCAAGGGTAATAAATGCCCCCGTGGAAAAGGTTTACGAGGCATGTGCAAATCCTTCATATTTAAAAAATTGGTGGGGACCACATGGGTTTACCAATACGTTTCATGAATTTGATTTGCAACCAGGTGGAAATTGGATACTTACCATGCACGGACCGGAAAAGGGGAATTACGAGAACTCATCGGTTTTTACCGCTGTAGATCCCCTAAAATCAATTGCCTGGAAGAGAATTTCCAAGCCTCTATTCAATATGGAAATTGCCTTTGAAAAACTCACCGCTACAACCACCAAAATATCGTTCAAAATGATTTTTGACAGCGTTGAAGACTGCGGGAAAATCAGGCCTTTTGCAGAACCAAAAAACGAAGAAAATTTTGATCGGCTAGAAACAGAACTTCATAAGACGAACTAGTATACAAAGAAGATTTAAAATTAAACCCATTCTTTTCTTTGGCATCAAAATTCTATCTTATTTTTATAGTACCTAAATTATAAGGTTAAACTTTCGAATGGAGAAGAAACTGCAGGTTATTGGTCTGTCTTTAGGTTGGTTCGCTATTTTTGCCCAGTTTTATTTAATGCTCCAAAATAGGGTTACCGGCATTCCGGAAACAATCATCCGCTTCTTTAGTTTCTTTACTATCCTCACCAACATTCTGGTAGCGCTGTATTATACGGTAAACGTTTTAAAACTTTCAAATAAGTGGCTTCGTATGTTCCATGGCAAAGGGACAATAACCGCACTAACCGTATTTATTGGTGTCGTTGGTCTTGTGTATCAGGTAGTGCTTCGTCACATTTGGGAACCTACTGGCCTACAATGGCTTGTTGATGAATTGTTGCATACTGTTTTACCGCTATATGCATTGGCCTATTGGTATTTGTACGCTACAACACATGATTGCAATATTAGAAAAGTAATCCCCTGGCTACTTTACCCCATCATTTATGTTATCGTTGTTCTGTTCAGGGGAGCTGTTTCCGATTTTTATCCCTACCCCTTTTTGAATATTTCCGAAATTGGGCTTGAAAGAACCGGCATCAATATCGCATTAATTTTGGCTTTAACTTTGATACTTATGCTTGCATTGACTTTTATCGGAAGAAAGAAAAATCATAAACCAAAAAATGACATATTATGAAAATCACGGAAAAGCTGCCATATTTACTCATGGCTTTACTAATCACTTGTTGTACCGCTTCAAAAAAGGTGGGGAATGACGCAATTTTTGATACCACTTGGGAACTGGAATACCTTTCTGGGCCTCGTATTGCTTTTGAAGGACTGTATCCGGATAAAAAACCGAAAATTTCATTTGACAAAGCAACGCAAAGGGTAAGTGGCACGAATAGCTGTAATGGGTATTCAACTAATTTTGAATTGAATGAAAACCATATTTCATTTGGTGAACCAGGCCCTACTACCATGATGTTTTGTGGTGAAGGGGAAAATTTCTTTTTGAACACCATGAAAAAGGTCAATGCCTACAACATTGATGCGGATGGCAAGTTAAATTTATTGATCAATGATGTGCCAATGATGCGATTTAAAAAGGTTTCTGAATAGAACGTTCCAGATACTTTTTCCACTATATTTTTAATCATAAAATTCGTAAGATGAAAAAATTTGCCTTCCTTTTTACAATCGCCCTTGTGACAATAAGCTGCAAAAATAAGAACGAAAACAAAAGCTCGGTTGAAGAGCCTAATGCATTGCAAACTGAAAAACCAAAGCCAATGCTTGAGATAGGTTGCTATTCCTATGATCAGGGAGACAACCACATTGTATTTGAAATAACAGGTATAGACGATAGCATAACGGGAAATCTTCGTTACAGCCTATCCGAAAAAGACGCCAATACTGGAACTTTTATTGGACATACGGAGGGCGACAAATTAATCGGTACTTACACTTTTATGTCCGAGGGGTCAATTAGCGACCGTGAGGTGGCTTTCATGGTAAAAGACCAACAACTGATTGAAGGTTTTGGGCCATTGAACAATTCAGGTACAGGTTTCGTGGACAAGAGCACTATTTTATATAGTTCTAAAATGCCCTTGTCAAAAACCGATTGCACACCCTAAACATTCAACAAAAAAGGAACCCCTTCAAAAGGGGTTCCTTTTTTAATATAACTCGTTCCTATTTTATTTACTTGCCATTAAATTTGGTGTTCAGGAAGGCCATCATTCCCGGGGAATCACCTCCTCTGGGCTTATAAACGAAATAGATTTCGTCCGCTTTCACATCAACCGGTTTATCCAATTTTATAGAAACCGTTCCCGCTGGCTGCCCTGGCACAGGTGTGGGCATTGAGCCTTTACCCAATAATTCCCCATCAGGAGTGTTGAGGTGCATTTCAAAATCAACACCAGCCTTTGGGGCCTCTTGCCACATCGCAGTGAGCTCCACAGAAGCTACACCCTTCAAATCAATATTATCCAAAGAAAACCACCCTTCCGAAGCAGGAAGGATCAACAGATCCATACCGCCGAATGAAACTGGTGAGAAACCTTGAACCTTTGAAGTAGGCGAAAATTTCACGGTACTGCCTTGAAGTGCCACGGATTTAACCCCGGTCAAAGGACGGATTCCGTTAATTCCTTTGTCGGTATAGCTAGCTGTCAAAATCAATACATTATCTGTAGGCGATGGATTTGGAAGAATACTTCCTTCCAACGGCAACGATTTTTGCTTCGCTCCGCTATCCGCAAGCGATCTAATATACAAAGCAATCTGTCGTGTTTCATCTTCTGTGATATTCGGGTGGGCCGCCATGGCTACCTCTCCCCATACCCCAGATCCACCATTGACTATCTTTTTCTGCAAATAGGCGGTCGCCCTTCTGTCATCCTTATACTTTTCAGCAATTTGAAGGAAACTAGGCCCAATGGACTTTTCAGCTTCTTTATGACAGGACTTACAATCCATTCCTTGAGTCAGGGCCTTACCTATTACTGTAGCCGATACTTGTTGATGGCCCAAAGACTGGTTCACTTGATCCATTCCCTCCATATAATCTACTGAAACAAATACATTATTCAAATCAATATCTTCATTGCCATCGGGATCGGTTACAACTACTCTGTACTTAATAGGTGTACCTGCAATAAAGAAAGAAGAGTTTCCACCATTAAGGTCGATACTGATCTCAGGACGGGAATTTCCAGCCACTATGGAACTTACACCGCTTTTTGCACTCGCACCCTGCGTATCTTTTACCTCAACGGATAATTTGTAATCACCACCATTTTGATAGGCATATGTCAATTCTGGAGCCGAGGTCTCTTTGGTTTCACCATTACCCAAATCCCACAGATAGGACATCGCATCACCTTCAAGATCGTTGGCTTCTACCTTTGCAGTTACGGTTAAGGGAAGTTTTCCGGTGTCTGTACTTACAATCAAATTATCGATCACTGGCGGTCTATTACCACCATTATACTCGATATAGCTCAACCCTGAGTCGTCATTCTTGGAAAACCATCCGCTACCGTATTCCAATAGATATACTTTTCCATCAGGGCCCATTTCCATATCTATTAAATTGTTCAATTTAATGTCGGACGCAAAAGGCTCCATTTTATTGAAAGTACCATCTTCGAAAAGGGTTACGGCCATCATCCAACCTCGCATCCACTCATAAATAATGGTCTTGCCATCATAATATGGGGGCAATCCGCCTTTATCGGGATACATATCCGAATAATAGGTTGGGCCGGCCATTGCATTTCTGCCTCCGGAACCAACTTGCGGGAATGAAGATGTTTCTCCATAGGGATAATATATGTAGGCCGGAACTACTGGTGGCAATTCACGTAACCCTGTATTGTTTCTTGAGTCGTTAATTGGTTTTGCCGGATCAAATACCTCCCCTATTTCACCCGTTTCATAATTGAACTTATGATATGGGTAATTATCCCCTATAAACTGTGGCCAACCATAATTACCGGCTTTTAGGGCCAAATTCATTTCATCATATCCTTGGGGTCCGCGTGTCGTCAAACTGTCCGCTCGGGCATCGGGTCCAACTTCGCCCCAAAATAAATATCCCTTTTTTGGATCCACAGAAATACGATACGGATTACGGTGCCCCATTGTATAAATCTCCGGTCGCGTCTTATCGGTTCCCACGGGAAATAAATTTCCTTGAGGAATATCGTAGGTACCATCTTCCTTCACTTTAATACGAAGTATTTTACCCCTAAGGTCATTTGTATTTCCAGAAGATCTTCTTGCGTCAAATTGCTCATGTCCAGGAGTATCATTAAGTGGGGCAAAACCATTGTTAACATATTTCTGGCCTTTTTCATTAAACGGTGTTGAGTTGTCTCCTGTAGATAAGTACAACAAATTGTCTGGTCCAAAAGCAATAGATCCCCCGGTATGGCAGCATATTTCCCGCTGACTGGCCACATCCAATATTATTTGTTCGCTACCTGTATCAAAAACACCATCCTTAAATTTAAATCTAGACAACCTATTTACCCATGTATCGCCTGTTGGGGCATAATAGACGTAAACCCAATTATTGGTGGCATAATCGGGATCTTTTTGAAGTCCCATAATACCCTCTTCTGCATTTACATCGGGGGTTTTCAATGTTTTGAAATATACATCTAAAAGTGCTACCTGCTTCAATTCTTTGGTTGCAGCATCATAGCGCATTATTTCACCTCTGCGTTGTGCAATCAAAATATCACCATTGGGAAGAACGGTCATTTCGGTTGGTTCAAAGAATTCACCACCCACCAAAGACACTTTGCCAAAGCGATTCGCATCCGGTGGTATTTGACTGGTTACCTTGGTATAATCCAAGTTTTCATTTTTACCAATGGCATATTCTATGCCTCCTTTTAAATGCTTCAGGAATAAATCTTCAGAATAACTTTCATCCGTATGACCCGCACCGGTATAAAAAGCACGTCCACCGTCATATTCATGATACCAGGCAATCGGATGAAAATCACCGTTTTGGCCCCCTTCATAGGAAGACTCATCCAAGGTCATCAGAACATTTACATCTGGATTGATATTTTTATAGTTATACAACTCATCGGTTCGGTGCCAAACGGAATCGGTAAAAAATTCAGTTGCTACAAAGTTTTTGTTCTTAATAATGAAATCGGCTTCAGGGGTACCTGACGGATGGCTCAAAAATTGTGCCCCGGCCAATCTATTGTACCAACCCCAATCATATTCTGTATCCGCTGCGGCATGAACGCCTACATAGCCCCCGCCCGCTTGAATATATCTTTCAAAAGCAGCTTCTTCCTTAGCGTTCAGTATATTCCCTGTTGTACTCAAGAAAACGATTGCAGAGTATTGTTTTAGGTTTTCATCTGTAAACAGCTCGGCATTTTTGGTGGTGTCAACGGCGAAACCATTCTCGGATCCCAACTTCTCTATAGCCGCTATTCCTGCAGGGATTGACGCATGTTTAAAACCCATAGTTTTCGAAAATACAAGGATTTTGGGCTGGCCTTCGCGCTTATTGCCGCATGAACTAATAATAAAGGCCATAACCAAGGCCATTGCCACAAGTACTTTTTTCATTTGTTTTTGTTTATTGGTTTTTCTCTATTTGATTAAGATTTACTAAGAGATGTTTTGTTTCAAAAAACCTTGTCAAATCTCTTGGCAATATCTTATATTTAGAATTAGAAGGCCATAAAGATAAGCTATGGAATTGTTAAATTCCTAATATAATGAGTCGTTTACTAATTCAATTTGTTCAAATCCTTAAAAATGACAGTTATTAATGAGCATTACTTTAAAAACCCGATGGAGTGGCGCCAATGGCTTGCGGTAAATCATAATAAGGCAAAAGGTGTTTATTTGATATTTTACTCAATTGCCCATGAAAATGAAAGTATGAGATGGGAAGAAGCTGTTCGCGAAGCGATTTGTTTTGGGTGGATCGATAGTACGGTCAAGAACATTGGGGAAGGAAAACGCAGGCAGTATTTCTGCCCAAGAAATCCCAAAAGTGTGTGGAGCAAAGTAAATAAAGAGCATATAGAGGACCTCCTGAAAAAAGGACTAATGCACGAAAGTGGATTGGAAAAAATAAGAGTCGCACAAGAAAATGGCTCTTGAACCGCCCTCGATGCGGTTGAGAACGGAGTCATTCCCAAAGATTTACGGAAGGCTTTTGATTTAAACAACCCGGCTTTCGTTAATTATCAAAATTTCACAAGAGGACAGCGAAAGAGTTATCTTTATTGGCTTAACCAGGCGAAAAGAGAAGAAACAAGGCAAGTTCGGATTGCTGAAATTATACGCCTTTGTGAGGAGAATGTTAAAACCCGGAATGTTCGATGAAAATACCAATAATTCCATTGCTGTTGTCCATATTCCTTCTTGGTTGTCAAACAGGGAATACGGAAAATTACGATATCATTGTTCAGAATGGGAATGTCATAAATCTTGAGAGCGGGGCAATTGTAAAGCAGGATATTTACATTTTAGCTGGCAGAATTGCAAAAGTCGGTAGTAATGGCAACACAGAAAAAATTCATTCCAAAAAAACCATAGATGCCACAGGAAAATACATACTTCCCGGTTTTTGGGACAACCATGTGCATTTTCGGGGAGGCGACAGTCTCATAGAAGCGAACAAAAATTTCCTTAAACTATTCATTGCCAATGGGATTACGACAGTCCGTGACGCAGGAGGTGATTTGACCTATTCTGTTTTGGAATGGAAAAAGGAGATTGCCGAAGAAACCCTGATCTGGTCCAACCATTTTTACCTCAGGACCCAAAATAGATGGCCCGCAAGCGACCTGGGCCGGTTCGTTGGAAGTGCAGGATGACGCCGATATTTTCAATGCATTGGATTCCCTACAGAAAATACCTGTTGATTTTGTCAAGCTCTATGACAGCAAAATATCGGCTGATATGTATTTGAAGACCATTTCCGAAGCCGAAAATAGAGGAATGATCACTTCAGGACATATGCCCTTTACCGTTACTCTAGAAGAGACGATAGGTGCAGGGCTTGATGCTGTAGAACACCTTTATTATATAATGAAGGGATGCTCCTCCGAAGAAATTGCAATTACCGAAAAACTCGAAAATAGGGAGCTGGGTTTTTGGCAGGCAATGCCCTTATTAATGGGGAGCTATTCAGATAGTTCGGCCCAGAAAACCTTTAAACTGCTTAAAGAAAACAATGTCTATGTGGTGCCCACACTTCATATTGGTAAAGTCCTAAGCTATTTAGATGAAATTGACCATACCAATGATACCTATCTAGAATATATGGGTGACGGAATTGTTGAAACCTATAAAGGTCGTTTGCAAAGAGCTTTAAACTCTTCGGAAAAAGCAGTTAAGGATAGAAAAAAACTGGATGTATTCTTCGGTCATTTGGCCAAATCGCTTAATGATGCCGGGGTGGGTCTTTTGGCCGGTTCAGACAGTGGGGCTTTTAATTCGTACACCTATCCGGGAATATCGTTGCATAAGGAAATGGAATTGATGGTCGCAAATGGAATTTCCCCTTTGGATGCCTTAAAAGCATCTGCCTACAATGGCCCCAATTTTCTAAAAAAAGACAAAGACTATGGAAGTATAGAAGTTGGGAAGATTTCCGATTTGGTACTATTGGATGCCAATCCATTGGAGGATATTGGGAATAGCGAAAAAATCGCATTTGTAATTAAAGGTGAACACATACTTGATAAATCGGAATTAAAAAAACTGCTTGATTCTGCCAAAATTCATGAGTAAACGGAAATAATAAATTTTAGTATTATGGGAAAATTTGGATATATAATAATAGCGTTCCTATTCTTCGCTTGTAACCAAGCGCAAGAAAAGACAAGCAATACGGCCATCTTGATTTCAAACGTGAATATTGTAGATGTAGAGTCCGGTGAAATTCTGAGGAATTACCAAGTAGTAATCGATTCCGGTAAAATAAAGCAGGTATCGGAAACCCTAGCAAATGCCGCTGAATATGCAAACAATATTGATGGGAAAGGAAAATACCTAATGCCGGGCCTTGCAGAGATGCATGCCCATATTCCACCGCCAAGCACCAGTGCAAAGCGAATTGAAGAAACGCTATTTCTATATCTTTCGAACGGAATCACGACCATTAGGGGAATGTTAGGCGACCCCGCACATCTGATTTTAAGGGAAAAAGCTCAAAATGGCGAAATTATAAGTCCGAGGATATTTACCTCAAGTCCTTCTTTAAATGGAAATTCAGCGGCAACTCTGGAGGAAGCGACCCAAAAAGTGAGGGAATATCAAAAAGCGGGTTACGATTTTTTGAAAATACATCCAGGTATAAAACTTGAAATTTTCGATCAGATCGTAAAAACTGCCAATGAAGTGAATATTCCATTTTCCGGTCACGTACCAGTGGATGTCGGAATTCGTCATGCGCTCGAAAGCAACTATGCCTCCATTGACCATGTGGATGGATTTTTAGAAGGTCTCGTTCCGGATTCCGCCAATGTGAAACCAACCGAAAATGGTTTTTTTGGATATAATTTTTCACTCTTGGCGGATATCACCAAAATTGACGAATTGGTTGCGATGAGCAAGGCCAATCAGGTTTGGATAGTCCCTACGGAAAGTCTTTTCACTAGATGGTTCGCCCCAGTTGGGACGACCGAGCTCCTAAAAGACCCTGAAATGAAATACATGCCGGCCACAACCATTGAAAATTGGAAAAAAAGCAAAGAAGAGACCACTGGTGCCAACACATCGTTCAATGCGAAACAATGGGAACAATTTCATGAAATTAGAAAGCAGTTAATTAAAAAATTACAGGAAAATGGTAAAGGGATACTCTTGGGTTCCGATGCCCCACAAATTTTCAATGTTCCGGGATTTTCGATTCATCATGAGATCCAAGGCATGCGAAATGCCGGACTGTCCCCTTTACAAATTTTACAATCGGGAACAATAAATCCGGCAATGTTCTTCAAAATGGAAGACACTTTTGGTCAGGTCAAAGTAGGTCTTGATGCAGATTTGATTTTAGTGGATGCAAATCCCTTAAATGATTTAAAAGCGCTTCAACAAGTATCGGGAGTTATGGTTAGGGGAAAATGGATATCCAAATCTGAGATTGATTCAAAATTATCCGACATTGCCAAAAACGCTGCAGAAAACTAAAATTTCATGAAATACACCGTTTCAATTATCCTTTTGCTATGTATTCTAAATTCCCAGGCCCAAATTCTTTTAAAACCGGATCGGGTATTTGATGGTGAGACAATTCACGAAAACTGGGTCGTACTTGTTGAAGGGAAATTCATTAATTATGTTGGCGAATTCTCAGGACTCAAACTCCCTAAAAACACGCAAGAAGTAAATCTCAAAGGCACTACTTTAATGCCCGGTATCATTGAAGGCCATTCTCATTTACTCCTCCACCCTTACAATGAAACAGAATGGAATGACCAGGTATTAAAGGAGTCTCCCGTTGAAAGGGCAATCCGTGGAACCGTGCATGCAAAAAAATCCCTGATGGCCGGAGTTACAACGATGCGAGACCTTGGTGCCGAAGGTGCCGGGTATTCAGATGTTTATCTTAAAAAATCAATCGGACAGGGAATCGTGCCGGGACCACGATTACTCGTAGCCGGTCCTGCCATTGTTGCGACAGGGGCTTACGAACCAAAGGATTTCATGATGGAGTATCAGTGCCCTTAGGCGCCGAACCAGTAAGCGGAATCGATGAATGTATACGCACAGTACGCAGACAAATGGGCAATGGCGTTGACCTCATTAAAGTGTATGCCGATTATCGATGGGTTAAAGATGAGCCATCCCAACCTACCTTTTTACAACAAGAAATAGAGGCCATGGTCGCAACGGCAAAAAGTGCGGGAAGATATGTAGTTGCCCATGCCAGTACCGAGGAAGGAATGCGACGCGCTGTTATGGGTGGTGTTGAGACCATTGAACATGGTGATAACGGAACACTGGCGATTTTCAGATTAATGAAAGAAAAAGGAGTAGCCCTCTGCCCCACGTTGGCTGCAGGCGATGCCATTGAACAATATAAGGGATGGGACAAAAATAAAGACCTGGAAACGGAAAGAATCACTGAAAAGAAAAAATCGTTCAAACTTGCATTGGAGTCAGGGGTAGAAATCGTTTTCGGTGGGGATGTCGGCGTATTTCCACATGGTGAGAATTATCGAGAAATGGAATTAATGGTTGCATATGGAATGCAGCCCATAGATGTACTTAAATCGGCCACTTCCATAAATGCCCGGGTCTTTCATCTAGAAAAGTTGGGGAAATTGCAAAAGGGAAATTTGGCCGATATCATCGCCGTTGAAGGAAACCCTTCTAGTGATATTACCAAAATGAAAAAAGTAAAATATGTAATGAAAGACGGTGAAATCTTCAAAAATGAATGATAAATCAAATACTATTTTAGGTAAGGCTAACTATAAAAAATACCAAAATGGCTCTGGAAAAACAAGTGCATTTTTTACTAAAATTGTTTTTAAGAATACATACTATTGAATAAATACCATATCGTCCGGCTGGTTATTTTAATCACCGTGGCAACCTATGGTCAGAAATCACCCGAGGGCACTTTAGGGTCCTGGCATTTGATTTCGGTAAACGCCAAGGTCTCGAATAAATTTAGCATCAATTCCTCAATACAATCCCGCTATTACGGGCAATTAAACAACTTCAATCAATTTATCGTAAGATCGGGCATAAGCTATGAACCACATCCAAACCTTACGACAAATTTTAGCTATGGTTTCATTGCTACGGATACCTCAGTTGAAGAACGGCCAAATGAGCTTTATAAAAAAGAGCATCAGATTGGGGAGCAAATCGCCTTAACCAACGAATTGGGCATATTTGGTTTTGAACACCGCCTTTGGTTGGAACAACGGTTCATTGAATCAGATAATGAAGGAATCCTTCATCGTGCCCGATACAGATTGCAATTGAATTTACCAATAAACCATCTATTTTTCCTGAACTTTCATGATGAGTTATTTCTTAACCTACAGGATCAGGTTTGGGGGCAGAACAGATTTTATGCGGCTCTGGGAGCCCGCATCATTAATCAGGTATCAATGCAGGCGGGGTATTTTAGAACGCACAGCGACCATACCCATCTAGATCGCCTAAGAATCGCCCTGTTCTATAGTCCCGATCTTCGAAAAAAGTCAAAATCTTGAACTTTCTGCGACAAAATCATTTTTAGTAAAGCTTGAAATGCGATTTTATATTACTTAACTTTATCATTAATTAAACATAATGAACCATGAAAAAAATAAGATTATTGGCCTTAGGGCTATTAATAACAGCTTCCTACAATTGTAAAGATGTTAAAAAAGATGTAAAAGAAGCTGCGGACGACACTATGGAAGCGGTTGAAGATATGAAAGAGGAAATGAATGTTGAAACAATAAAATTCAGCATGGAGCCTAAAAGTGACAGCAATGTAAAGGGTGATGTTTCCTTTACGCAAGACGGGAATACCGTTCGTATGGTGGCTACTTTATCTGGCTTAACTCCTGGTGAGCACGCTATCCATATTCATGAAAAAGCCGATTGTTCTTCAGCGGACGGAAAATCCACTGGTGGACATTGGAACCCAACCAATCAACCTCATGGCAAATGGGGTGCAGCCGAAGGTTACCATAAAGGTGATATCGGCAATTTCACGGCAGATTCAGATGGGAATGCAACGGTTGAATTCTCAACCGGACCAATGGTGTATTGGTTGCGATGAGGAAACCAAGAATATAATCGGAAAAGGGGTCATTGTACATCAAGGAGTTGATGATTTTGTAACACAACCCACCGGAGATGCCGGAGGTCGAGTGAGTTGCACAGGTATAATTCAATAGAGTTAAAATTCAATAGAGTTAAAATTAAAACCTTAAAAGCTGCCCATATTAGGACAGCTTTTTCTATTTTTAGCATGCTATGAAAAGATAATGATGAATTTAGACCTATTAGTAGAACGGTTCCAAAAAAAGGATGTAAGTGCATTTGAGAAATTACATGGTATGTATGCTTCCAATATCTGTGGGATCATCAATACGATCGTAAGAAACGATGACATTGCAAAAGAGGTTTGCCAGGACGTCTTTGTTAAAATCTGGAACAACGCTGAAAACTATAACCCCTCGAAAGGTAGATTTTTTACATGGATTTTGAACATCGCTCGCAATGCCGCGATCGATGAAGTGCGATCAAAGTCCTTTAAAAATAGTAAAAAAAACCTATCCTCGGAATACCTCGTAGATATGTTCGAACCAAGATTCGTCAGCAAATAGTAAAATTGATGCGATTGGTTTAACAAAATTGATAAAAAACCTTAAGGATAAATGTATTCAGATTATAGACCTTTTATATTTTAGGGGGTATACCCAAAAGGAAGTGTCGGAGGAACTTGAATTGCCTATAGGAACAATAAAAACTAGAAATAGAAGCTGTATTTCCCAGTTACGGGAGAATTTGAAGTTGTAGAAGGATGGATATTGAAAAATACATAGCATCGGGAATATTGGAACTTTACGTGGCTGGGCAACTTTCTGCCCAGGAGAACATGGAAGTACACGAGAATGCCCTAAAATATCCCGAAATCCTAAAAGAGATTGAAGAAATAGAAGCGGCAATATTGGCACTGGGTGCTTCCGTTGCACCTAGGTCCAAAATTAGCTTCAATACCATTCGCGATTTAATTCTTGCAAAGCAAGATTTAAAAGTGGTTGAGTTGCCGAAAAAAGATATTGATTGGTCATGGTATATGGGCTGGGCGGCCTCTGTGATGTTGGCCATAGGGCTGTTTTGGATATATAGCCAAAACCAAGACCTAAAAACACAACTACAGGTAACTGAAAGTGAAAACTCCCAGTTAGAGGAAGAAATTTCGAATTCAAACGCTTCATTGGAAAAAACAAAAGATTTATTGAACACCATTCGGGATAAAAATATTACGGTGGTCGCCCTTGGTGGACAAGAAGTATCCCCAACTTCCTATGCAAAGGCTTATTGGAACAAATCTGAACAGAAAGTTTTTATCGATGCCAAAGGATTACCAGACCCTCCTGATGGATTTGTATACCAGGTTTGGTCTCTCAAATTAAATCCGCTGACACCAACTAGCATGGGATTATTGGCAGATTTCAAATCGGATGACAATAAAGTATTTGCTTTGGATAACCCGAACGAATCTGAAGCGTTTGGTATCACTTTAGAGCCTGCGGGTGGAAGTGCGAGCCCGACTTTAGAGCAACTTTATACTTTGGGAGTAGCATCGGCATCGTAGCGTTGGCTTAGTTTTATTTTTTTCAAATATCAGCTGTACCTAATCCTGCTTTATTACTAGGGATTAAAATGCCGTTTTGAAGGCTGAACAGATTATGGAAAGGGTCTTCTAAAATATCTATATGGCCATCAAGATCGGCATATTTGATATTTGGTCTGGATAAGGCAAAATGGAGTCCGGCCGCAATTCCCAAGGCACATTCATCTATGCAGCCTACCATTACCTCCAAATCGGCAGATTTTGCTACGGAGTTTATATGCATTCCTTCTAAGATGCCCCCTACTTTCATTAATTTGATATTTACCATGTCGACACGCTCATTTTGAGCCAATCTAAAAGCATCGGCCAATGTCTTTATGCTCTCATCGGCCATAACTGGAATATGCACCTGTTCAGTTACTTCGCCCAGCCTTTCTTCTTTCTCCAATTTGGTCGGTTGCTCAAAGATCTGAATCCCAACATGGGCGGTCCTTTTTACGAAGGCTACCGAATCAATTACCGAATAGCCCTGATTCCCATCAAAACGAAGTGTTATTTTAGGAAATTTTTCCCTGATCTTTATCATTTTGACAATATCTTCCTCCAAACTTGAACCTCCTTTGATCTTTAATATTGTGAAGCCTTGGCCCACATACTCGGTTGCTTGGAACAATGTTTCATCCAATGGTAATATTCCTATGGTTATGCTCGTCTCAATTTCACTGCGAAAACCACCAAGGAATTTATAGAGCGGAACATCCGCCTTTTTTGAGATCAAGTCATAAAGTGCCATATCTACCATGGCCAAGGACGACGACCTAAAGTCCAATAGCTGTTTTAGTTCAACCAATATATGCGCATATCTAAAGGGGTCCTTACCTTTTAAATAGGGTATTATTATTTCCCTTATTGCATTCTCAACTTGGTACGGGCTTTCACCGGTAACCGTAAAATCGGGCGTTGAACAGCCAAATCCCAAAAGTTTGGATTCCGTTTCTATTTTAAGGATAAAATTGGTACTTTTTGAAATTGTCTCGTAAGCAATGGTATAGGGCATGGAAAGATGAAGATCTAACCGCTCATAGGAAACATTTGTGATTTTCATTTATTCTAGGTCTCCTTTAGTTTTTCTTTTAGGACCTGAATTAGTCCCTCCGCACCATGAGCCAGTACATCAAAAGCTGGTAGTTTGGTTTCCAATGTAACATTTTTGCATGCCTCACGAATCTCTTCATCACTGGTCATAAGTTCGTGATTTATGGTAATTGCAATCACCTTTTTACCAGAGATTACTTCAATTGCGTTGATTTGTTCTTTTAAGGAGTGCAAAGGATATCCAGGAAATCCGTCATATTCAACCCTTTTTGGGGCATGTTGAAGCACTACAAAGTCGGGTCGGCCAGCTGCCAAAATTTCAAAGCCCCCTGGATAGGCCGGATTCATTAAACTCCCCTGGCCTTCTATTACGATTACATCGGGATTTTCATTGTCGTAAGCACTTACGACCGCATGTTCTATTTCACCTGAAACAAAGTCATTGATACAACTATCCATCACCATAGAATATTTGGCACCTTGCATCCATGCAGTTTGACCAGTTCCTATCATTTCTGCTTTGTAACCTGCATTTCTAAATCCATGTACGATAATCCAAGAAGTGGTACGTTTGCCAAGGGCAGAGTCAGTTCCCAAGACGGCCAACTTTAAACAATCTACCTTCTCAATATTTCCAGTAAAAAAATGAAGTTTATCCCTATCCGGAGTTTTTCTAATATCACGGATGCGTGCATTTTTGTCTTTTGAGAGTGCTACTAATTCTTTGTCATTGGTCAAAAAATCATGTAGTCCACTATCAACGTTCCAACCCATTTGCAAGGCCTTTCGGATGGTTCCTTTCGCTTCTGGAGGAAGTCTGCCACCATCTGGTGCCAAGCCAATTACCAGTGAGTTAGGTAATTTATCTATTTTTTGAAGCTCTGAAATTGCTTTTTCGATATCATTAAAAACAGGAATTCCACTTGGCTTTCCATCCAAAACCTGACCGGCATCCTGACCGTCGTATTTGGAATCAATTACCCCGACTACCTCATACCTTTCGGTAAACCGGACCAGGCCGTGGGCCGTTTTCCCATTGGGTGTATTAAAAGCACCATTACAGTATACAATGGCTTTTCCATCAATTGAGTTCTTCATAGACTTTAATTTTTTGCTGTTAAGACCGCTACAAACCGTCCTGGCTCAAAATTCAACTTTTCATTCATTTCCAAAAGGGCAATAAGACCTGCCGTTGCCGCCGGTAAAATTCGATATCCTTCCTTTTTTGATAATAGTATCGACATTTCTTTTAATTTTGAATCACTAATATCAAATGCATCCCCTTGGGATTGGTGCAATGCATACAGGGCCTCCTCACCGTCAAAGCTATGCCAATTAATAAGTGGTTCATTGTATTTTGTTTCTTTTATATCTTCAGGATTCAAATCTTGACAAAAATCCAAGCCTGATAAAAAGGAATGTATTATAGGGTTTTTTCGCGTTGAAGAAGCTGCTATCATTTTCGGGATACCTGACGTTTTTCCTCTTTTATAAAGATTTACGAAGCCCCTATAAATGCCAGCGAACAATGTACCATTTGATACAGGTACGGCGCAATATTTGGGAGCATCTCCCAAATCCTCATAAATCTCGTAGGCAATTTGGGAATAGGCGGTAATCTGCAACGGTGTATTCGAACCCCCTGGATTTGCATCATACCATCTATTTTCTTTGGCCAATACACTACTTTGCACAACGACATCTTCATAACTTCCCGGCCATCGAATGATTTCAGCCTGTAAACCTTCCATTTCGGTAATACGATCGGTATGGTATGTCTCGGGAATGTATATTTTACATGAGATTCCTGCCAAATTGGCCGCCAACGCAACTGCCACGCCGTAATTACCACAGGTCGCCAAAGAGACTACCTTGTATTTTCTGCGCAAAGCATCATAAACTTGCGCAAATGCAATGCGGTCTTTTTGAGTGCCGGTAGGGTTATCGCCTTCGTATTTTATATATAATTGTCGCAGTCCAAATTCTCTTTCCAAGGTTTTGGCCCTGCTTAAACCTGTATCGCCAATTTCCAAGTTTATAATGTCTTCATACGACTCCAAGCGATCCACAAGAGATTTAGATTTGTCCTTTACGAACAAACCGAGTTCCGCTGCTTCTTCGGAAACCTTATTTTCTGAAGTTTTAACCCCGTCCTTTAAATCCATTCAAAAACTTTTCGATGTTAATTATTGCTCCATTGAGTTATTCAAAGGTAAGATATAGATTTGTCCGAAGTATGCAGTGATTTACATACTAAGGTACACTTGCAAAAGAAAGGCAACAAATAAAATATCCTATATGTTTTTTCTAACGCGATGTATCTTCATTGCCTTGACAAGCCATTTTGCCAAAGGTCGACTTGGATTTCTATCCTTCAGGTTGATAAAAATGCCGAGTTTCTTTAAAATAGGTACCTTATGTGTTTCTACGAATTCAAGTAATGTGCCGTCAGGATCTTCTACATAACTAAAGTGACCTGCCGCATCGCCCATATCAAAGCTCGTTGAGCTATCTACGGTAAAAGAATGGCCTATAGATTTTGCTAGTCTCTGTAGTGCATCCATTCCTTGGATATCAAAACACAGATGAATATAGCCTAGATCGCCCCACAAACGATTTTCATAGATTTTATTGGGTCGCCGATCCAATACCTGTAGCAACTCAATTTCGTGAGGTCCATAAAGTTCTCCAAAACCTCCCACCTTTCTAAAACCACTTTTTAAAAGCACCCTCCTAAAAGAATTGTTTCCACCTGGCAGACCAGAAAAATCTTGAAAAATTCCGCTTTGGTCATATTCAATTTCGTCATAACCCAATAATGCTTTATAAAACTCAATGGATGTATCCATTTCCGACACCCCGATTACAGCACCGAGAACCCCGCCCGAACTCGATTTGGATTCACAAAAGCAATATGAATCCTGAACCATTTGAATCAGATTGTTCCATGGGTCGGCAAAGAAAAAATGGAAATTTTTTCCGGCTTCTCTATAAATATCGGAATGGTTAACTACCGATTGTGTCCGCAGCACGGAATGCGTATTTTGAACGTCATTGGAACGCACTTTCATTAGGTTTATTCCAAGGTGCCCCCAATTGCAGCGGGCTGGATAAAGGTTGGGGAGTACGATTCTTAAATTGCCAGATTTCCAGCCCACCTCCCCCTATCATATTGAGCACTAGAAGTGCATACCTCTTGTAGATATTCCCCTTGGTATATTTGACCATTAGGCTTGCATTGGCTTCATCCTCGAAGACCCGTATGTCAAAACCCAAATACGTTCTATACCAGTTAAAGACCTCTTTGGCGTCCTTTACACCAATGCCAATTTGTTGAATCCCGTTGATTGTTATTTCGGTTTTCAATTTAGGATGGATTTTGATTAGGAGAATGTATTAACCTTTCATGTAAAGATTTTAATTTGTTTGCCGGATATCCCAATTTAAACAAGATGACCAATAGTAAATTGGACAAATTTACCCTGACATATGAATTGTTTTCATATTTGCGGGCGGATACGATCAAATCATTGTTTACTATTCTATAACGGATCCCATTTCTTTTCATTCTTTTGAAGAATTCAAAATCTTCCATCACTACTTGCTCTATTTTGTAACCGTTGAGTTTGTCAAAAACGTTCTTTTTAATGAACAGGCACTGATCTCCACCACCTGTGAAGATACCGTCTTTATTTGTAAAGCAAGCATTTATTCTCAAGAAGAAATTATCCCTATCAAATTTATACGAAAAAAATCCCGCTTCGTAACCTTCCTCTATGGTTTTGGAAATATCACTTATAAATGAATTTGGAGGAATAACATCGGCATGTAAAAAAACAAGTATCGCACCCTTCGCAACAGAAGCAGCTTCATTCATTTGAGAAGCCCGCCCCGTGCCTTGACATTTCAAGAATTGTACAGAACCATTCCCCTTTAAGTTCTCTGAGTGGTCATTATTTTTACTCGATAGGGCAATTATCAATTCGGTTGTATCATCAGGTAATTGTCCCAAATGATCTAACAATGAAATTAAATTCTGCTTTTCATTATGGGCGGGAATGATTATACTGATCATGTAAAATGTATTCTTTTTTCATGCTTTAAACAAGACTCACGAGTAAGGACTTAACCTCACTTCATATTTACGTAGCCTCTGAAAGAAAGGTTTTTATTATTTAACGACCAAACCTGACATCATAATTCTACGTAACTATGTTTGTATCAATATTACAATTCTAAAACAACTCTGATGAAATCATTTTTGGATAAAATACTATTTACCTCGCTTTTGTCAATAATTTTTCTGACAATGTGCCAAGCCCAGAAAAAATCATCAATTGTGGATTTTAATTCCTTCTCAGAGCAATTTTTAACAAAAGTTAAAAACAAGGAAAATACAAATGAATTAAGGGCCAAACTCTATAATGTTTCAGTCGATGATCTTGAAAAAGGTCTAAAGACGGATGCGCAAAAAATAGCTTTTTGGGTCAATATATACAATGCCTATATTCAGGTCATTTTATCGGAGAACCCAGATCTGTATAAAGATCGTGGTACTTTTTTCAAAAAGGAGCAGATTCCTTTGGCCGGAGAATTGATTTCATTCGAAAAAATTGAACATGGAATTATCCGCAAATCGCAATGGCCATTAGGCCTTGGTAAGGTTAGAAAATTATTCCCTGACAGTTTTGAACGCAGGTTAAGGGTTGATGTACCCGATTTTCATATTCATTTTGCCTTAAACTGCGGGGCCAAAGATTGCCCACCTGTGGCCGTTTATACTCCAAAACGCCTAAAGGAACAATTTAACAAGGGAACGGAGAAGTACTTAAAACGTACCTCTGTTTATGATGCAAGTAAGGAAACAGTAGCCGTCACCTCATTGTTCAGTTGGTTCAGGGGTGATTTTGGAGGGGAGGACGGTGTAAAAACGATTCTCAAGGAATATGATATTATCCCAGCTACCAATGAAATAAACATCAATTATAAAGATTATGACTGGACATTGGAATTAAACAACTTCATTGAGCTTTGAGGAACTTCCCCCATTTTGCTGCACCTTTGCAATACTTGCACAATTCAAAGTTTTAATGGTTTATGCGGAGATTGATTGAATTAAAGAAAACAATAGTCGCCGTAATTATAGCGTTGGTTATAGCCTCGGTATTTTCTTTAAACAGCTTAAAATTCTCTTTCGACTTCGATCAATTCTTTCCTGAAGGTGATGAAGACCTCATCTTCTATCAAAACTTCACCAAGGAATTTGGCAAGGATGATAGTTTTTTATTGATAGCCATAGAAAATGATGGGTCCGTATTCGAAAATGACTTCTTAGATCGTTTTCATAAATTTTCGTTAGGCGCGAAGAAATTGCCCTATGTCAAAGAAAGTCTATCACTGACCACTTTGTTCTATCCACTAAAGACCTCATTTGGATATACCAAACTACCGATTATTCATCTGGGAGATTCAACCAAATATGATGCCGATTGGAAAAGGCTACAAAAAGATGGTCTATTCTTGAACTCATTAATCGACACAAAAGCGACCTCAATGATGGTTGCCCTTGAAACCGATGATGATTTAGATTACAGCCAGTCGGTTATGTTGCTAAGTGCGCTTCGCGAAGCCCTACAAAACGAAGGTATTTCAAATTACCATTTATTAGGTAGGTCATTTTTCTATGAGGCCATCGTTGAAATGCAAATCCGAGAAATTATGGTGACCTCGGCCATTGCCATCGTACTCGTATTTTTAATTCTATATGTGGTTTATAGGAGAATTTCGGTCGTTTTAATATCCATTATTTCTATTTCTTTCTCATTAGTACTGTTTTTAGGGGTATTGGCACTCTTAGGAAGGGAATTGAACGCAATGGCGGCTTTGTATCCTGTTCTAATGCTCATTGTGGGTACCTCTGATGTTATTCATATTATGGACAACTTCTTAATGAAATTGCGTCGGGGAATAGCCAAGGAATCGGCCATCATATCGGCAATGAAAGAAGTGGGACTCGTAACATTTTTGACTTCTGCAACCACTGTTGTGGGGTTCATTTCCTTAATGAGTTCTCGCCTACGAAGCATTAACGATTTCGGTATAAATTCGGCCATAGGTGTGTTGGTCGCCTATATAACGGTAGTTTTTTTTACGGGAGCCCTATTACTTTTGATTGATAGGGAATATTTGTTGCCCAAAGGAAACCCAACCCCAAAGTGGCCCATTTTTCTTTCCAGAATCAATCATTTCACAAAGCAGAATCCAGTTTCAATTTTGGTTGGCAGTGCCTTATTCGTAATCATGTGCTTTTGGGGGATTTCTAAAATAAATACCAATTTCAAATTCAATGAAAATCTTCCAAGAGGAGGTCAAATAGCGATCGATTTCGATTTCTTTCAAAAAAATTATACCGGATTTAGGCCATTGGAGATAGCAATATCGGCTAAAAACGGAACAAAAGTGACGGACTTTGAGCTGGTAAAAGACATGGCTTTGGTGGAGGACAAATTAAAATCATTCGAGGCCATTGGGAATGTACAATCGCTTACATTGATCTATAAAGGCATTAACAGAGCGAATCACCTCAATAAACAGGAATATTTTGTCTTACCAGAATCAAACAGTGAATTTCAGAAATACAAGGCAGAATCACAGAAACTGGCCAGTAGGCAACTTAAAAAGTTTATCAATGAAGACGAAAGCAAAGCGCGCATTACCTCTCGAGTGCTTGATGTAGGAACCGACAGTCTTGCCCAAATTTATAGGGAAATCAACAAATTTGTGGCAACCCATACCGATACCACCGAATCCCAGTATCGCCTGACAGGGAAGGGAATGTTGTTGGACAAAAACTCTGTCTATGTTAGGGACAGTCTTATTAATGGATTGCTAATTGGTTTGCTGCTCGTATCTGTTTTATTGGCCTTTCTTTTCAAAGATTGGAGGCTGTTGTTGGTATCGCTTATTCCCAACCTTATTCCATTGCTCTTCGCCGGGGCATTACTGGGTTTTTTGGGTATTCCCCTAGAGGCATCCATTGCCGTTGTTTTTGCCATTGTTTTTGGTATTGCCGTGGACGATACCATTCATTTTCTTGGTAAGTACAAAATTTGTAAATCGCTTGGAATTAGCGATGAGGAGGCCATGGACAAAACTTTCAGGGAAACGGGTAGGGCCTTGATTATTACTTCTTTAGTCCTATTTTTTGGATTTATGGTACTCTTGTTCTCAATTAACCGACCCAGTTTGGTTATTGGCCTATTGATAAGCATAACCTTATTATCGGCATTGGTAATGGATTTACTACTGCTTCCGGTTCTGCTTAGAAAATTGGTTTATAGAAAAAATGTGCTTTAAAATTGCACTATACTTTTTCGTAAATCACCAGTTCCTTCATTCTTTTTTGAAGCTTTAAATTGGCAGTTAGTATTTTAAATAGAAAGAACAGCATAATAAATATCCAAAAACCGAAAAAATAATATTCCATAACAACCTATTTTAGTTAGTACCAAAATGTCTTTGAATGACATTTATTCATGAATACTTACGTAAAAAATGTGTTTAGGTTTTTACCACTGGTCCAATTTTCATATCGGTTAATCTAATAATCAGGTACTTAGCTAAGGACGTTCAGGAAATAAATAGGCCATAAAGCACTACTTCTTGGGACTTCTTAGTTTATCAAGAGTTTTGTGAGCTGCAACAATACGATACAGTAGAAATAGCATTATTGAAATCCACAACAAAAAGAGGAGATATTCCATGGCAACTTAGGTTTAGGTTAAATAGTTCGTCTTTAACACTTGGGGCGTTTAAGATTTTCGGAATGTTAAACTTAAGAAAATCAATCCTAATTTCCTATACAAAAGTTAATAAAATCTTAAAGTCATCAAATTTAAACCTTCAAAAAAGCACCATGACCTTTCGATCATGATGCTTCAACTAAACATCAACCAACCTATTTTTCAAATTTTTAAAGAAAATTTTAAAATGTATAACTCAAGCTGCCTTTCACAAAAAATGGAGTTCCAGGAGTAAAATGGATTTCTTCCACCGAAGCTATCTCGTTCTTTAGTCGTGACTCCGTTGCAAATTGTGTCTCATTCCATTCGGTGTCAAAAATATTATCTACGGAAAGACCGAATTGAACGTTTTTCGTGAGTTGATAGTTCATGTTCAAATCGGCTATAAAATACCCTTTGGCCACCAACGAATTATCCTCATTCGCTGGCCTATTGTCAAGATATCGATACCGTATGCCTCCCGAAAACTTTCCAAAATCGGTAAAGTTTAGTCCACCCGCTATGGTTAAATCGGGTGCCAAGGGAATATAGTTTTGCTCTTTGGGTTCTTCAATGCTTTTTGCAATAGTGTACGTTATATCCGTATTGAAGAATAGTCCATCAATCAATTGATACCGCATCCCAAAGTCCCACCCGTATCTTTCTGTTTTTCCGCTGGGCTCAACGATTCCCGCATCCCCAACATATACAAATTCTTGCTCCAAATACAAATACCAAGCTGCCGTATTCATTATTAATTCAGGTGTAATTCGCCATATGGTACCCAAATCGGCTCCATAAGCCGCCGGAAGTATATCCTTGGCGTTCCTGGCCACAACCACCCTAGTATCATTGGAATGAAAACCGATACCCGATTTTAGGAAGTATTGAATATCCTTACCCCTATTATATAATACATTAAGCTTGGGAGAAAAAATCGCTTTATTATTTTTTTGGTTTTCATATGCATCGCTCAACCCATCTACATAACCAAAATCAAAATAATCGATTCGCAAGGCAGGGTCAATTGTGAATCTTCCCACATTGGCCTCCATATTTATATAGCCAAAAGTATTGGTCTCCCGTACATCCCCGAGTTGAATGTTGTTTAGCACTTCTTTTCTGTTCAATGTATGGGACAGTTCATCATTCTTAATCACATCACTTCGGCAACCAGCACCAAGTTTTAAGATTAAGTCAGCGTTTCCCCAGCTCAAGTTCCTGTTTAGTTCTGCGTTGGAACCATACATATCTCGTGATTCCGATTGTTTTATTTGATCACCATTAATAGGGTCTTCCAAAAAAAACGTAAAATTGGAATACAGCAAAAAAGCATATTTACTGTAATAACTATTTATTCGAATAAATGTATCATCATCGAGAATCTTTCGGAATGAAAGATTTATATTATTACGAGAGGTAGATCCACCTTCGGTATCGTCAATAGCCCCAAATCTGGTAATTGAACCGTTCTCTACGGCTCTTTCCGGAATTTGCCCAGAGGCATCCCAAGTACTGGTAAAATGTGAAATTGTGGCAGATAGATTTCCTCCGTTCTTAAAATATCCAACATATTTTCCGAAAATATTCAATCTGGAAAAATTCTGTGACGACTCAAATGGACCATCAAATCTGGTAAGTTCAGTTGCAATATAGGCTTTGTCTTTGCGGGTATTTAGCAGATTGAACATCGCTAAACCCCTATTCCATCCAAAATCGCCATACTCCAATTTTATCAGACCTTCATCTTCAACAGATTTCTTAGTTTCAAAATTTACGTAGCCGGCCGTACCAAAATTCCCGTACTTGGAATAATATGGACCCTTGCCAAAATCAATTTTATCAATGGTTTCCGGAATTAAGAAATGTAGGTCCGCATAACCTTGACCATGTGCATGTGAGACCATATTAACGGGCATTCCATCAACCGATAAAGCTATATCCGTACCATGATCAATATCAAATCCCCTCAAAAATAACTGTTCCGCTTTCCCACCCCCTGCATGCTGACCAATTATAAGACCTGGCACTTTTTGTAAAATTTCCTGTGAGGATTTAACTGGGGATGTTCTCATGTCTATATCCGAAATCACCGAAAGACCATTTATTTGCGGACGAATTACCACTTCTGAAAGTTGAAGGGGAACTTCTTCCAAAATCAACTCAACATTATTG
Organism: uncultured Flavobacteriaceae bacterium; assembly: GCA_963703125.1. Taxonomy (GTDB): domain Bacteria; phylum Bacteroidota; class Bacteroidia; order Flavobacteriales; family Flavobacteriaceae; genus MFD04716-140. The sequence goes on from OY969790.1 coordinate 113,259, forward strand.
GCGATATCGTCTTGAGAAATCATATAATTCAATTTTTGAAATCCGAAAGACCCTAGGAGCAAACTATCACCTACGCTTGTAGAGCTAATTTTAAAATTGCCATCCTCATTTGTGTGCGCATGGGTATTGGATGAAATATTCTGGATGTAAGCGCCCATTATAGGATTATGATCGGTATCCAATAGTTTTCCCTTAACTTCCTGGGAGATTAAGTTGTTCACTGAAAGTACCAACAAAAAGGTAATTGCGTAAACGTATAGTGTCATTGATTTGAAAGTTGTCATCTGTGTCAATATCTCCAGTAAATTCTAAAGTGAACTAACCTTGTTTTCCATTAAAGGTCCCAGTTCGTAATAAGCACCTGTTAGCTCGGTCTTCAACTGTTTTACTTTTTCAGTTATTCCGGCAGCCTTATAAATCTCTGCAACTTTATAAAGTGTCTTGGGCTCAAAAGTTTTGCCATCAATATGTTTTTCAACTATTTCCAAGGCCTTTTGCTTTTCTCCCTTTTTTAGGTAACCATAGGCCAATAGGCCATAAGATTCTGGAGTGGGCCTGTTGCTTACTTCCATTTTGCCAATCTCAATTGCTTTATCATATTGTTTGGTCTTGTCCAAATAAAGCGAGGCGTTATACGCATTGTACATAACCCCGTAGGCCGGATTCTTGACCGCTTTGAAATATGCATCAAGATTAGAAAGACTTTCAAATTCGTTGCCCATGTATTCAGCTATTTCCGACTTCAACAAATAATAATCAGGCGCTTGGTAGTTCTTAGTGACGGAATCCAATATTCGAAGTGCTTCAACGGGGTCTTTTTCATGTGAAAAAACAATCCATGCGATTCCTTTTTTAGCATAAGCGTTATGGGGATCCAATGCCAAGGCCTTTAGGTAATGATCATAAGAATCACTAATTCTACTCGCATGTCCATAATAGTCTGCCAAATTGGTATAGGCCCATAATTTTAGATCCTTATTTTTTGACTTCTCTACTTTTGCTCTAGCTATTTCCATAAATTTTATGGTCGTATCAAGATCTCCTTTATGGTCGTTCCATTTCGCCAAGCGAATCAAATATCCAAAATCTTCCATGTTTTTAATACTGTCCAGGTATTGGTGGGCAGTTTTATAATTGCCCAACTCCATGTTTATGTCAAACATGAGTCCATTGGTGGCATTGCGATTTCCACCAATACGTTGAGCAGAGTCGGCAAACTGCAAAGCCTCTTTAAATCTGTGTTGGGAAATATAATTTCGTGCCAATGACCTGTAATAGCCAGGTCGGCCAATGGCGGCAATTTCCAAGGCCCTTTTTAATGCTTTTTCTGCCTTTTTTAAGTATTGGATATCACCCGTACCTTGAAAGTATCTTTCATATTCACCTCCCACAATAGCAAAACTTAGAGTCTGCATGCTATCCGGTTTAATTTTCGAATCCCAAAGCTCAAAATATTTGGATGTAGTGGGCACTGTAATAGAAACGAAATATTTATCATAATCGTTTTGATCGGTAATTTTGCCTTCCTTATTGCCACATGAAAAGAGTAGCAAAACGCATAAAATTAAAATTGAATATTTCATAATAGGTAGTGATGTTGCGTTGAAAAATTTAAAATAAGGGAGGACTTTTAACATCCTCCCTTACGCTCCTCTCTCATAGACTTATTCAGGAGCTCCCAAATAAGGGAATGTTGTTGAAATATTGGCTGTTAAGCTTACACCATCGGAAGTCAGGCGAGGCAGCATTCCGCCATTTCCGTCATCCTGACCGCTAAAACGATCTCCTTCCATTCCTCCGAACAATAAAATCAAAGAGACATCAATCACGTCATCCTGCGGGGTTCTGCCTGTTAAACCCACTTCGTCACCATCTGGAACCAGTATTCTACCATCGTTATCCAAATCGGTGCCTGGGTTAAAATAAGTGGTAGGCGCATCAGGTGCTACCTCTAGTACATCGGAAGCTAAATAGCCTGTCAAGGTTGCGGCATCAAGACCTAAAATGTTATTTTCGTAGTTAACCGCTGCAGGGTCAGCTCCCAACAGTCCAGCATATACGTCATGATATTGTTCCAATCTTGCTTGAAAACCTGGTTGAAAAATAACGGCCATTTCAGAAGGAATGGTAATGTTATAATCATCCTTGGCATCTCCATCAGCATTTAAAACTGTACTGATGCCTGGTCTGCCCATAAAATCAACTTGGGCGTAAGTTCCCGAAAAATCAATTGCCTCCATGCAAGGTGTACATGAGCCACCACAATCAACTCCAGTTTCGGTGCCATTCATAATACCATCATTACAGGCAGCCATAGCAATTGGCTGGTTGTAATCATCGTTATTGCTACAAGACGCAAGTGTTGCCGCCGCAAACGTTGACAAGAACAAATATTTTATATTATTTAGTTTCATTTTATTAATTTTTAAAGGTTATTTCTATTGTTTTCTATTCGTTGTTGCCCATGTCTTATAGACAGTTATCCCCAAGGCATTCATACCGGTAGTTGCACCCAACATGCTATTTGGAAGCTCAATTACCACTGATAAGGTATTGGCACCATCAAAGGTATCTACCGCTTCATCTGCAGATTTAAAACCTTCAGGGGCCATGCCACCTATTACTGCGTTAAACTGGAAAAAGTCAAAGAAAAATGGATCTTGTCTTGGGCCAGCGAAAAGCTTTACACCAGAAGCAGTAGTCTCAACTATTGCAGAAGTGCCTGAAATTTCTACATCCCCTAAGGGTGAATCTATGAGTACTTCACAGTTTAATCCAGTCATTGCTGGTGTTGCCGGTCCAAAGAAATACATTCTTCCATTTCTAGGTATGGCTTGAATGATTTTGTCTTCTACCAAATCGTTGTTAGTGTCAATCTTGATAATAATCATGACATCCTCATCGAAAGTTCCATAGGCCAAATCGGGTAATACGTTAGATTGGACATCTACAGCAAAAACGGTGTTATCCGAATCCAATGCGGGTTCAAATGCATAAAAATCAGCAATGTCGGTAGTAGTTCCCGTCGTAGAAGGGGAATCAATGTGATCCGCTGCAATCAGTATCACGCCGACGACCGACAAAATTGCCAGTCCTAATAAAAGCTTTGTTCTTTTCATCTTTTTAAATTTTAAAGTTTAGAATTACCCTACCTACGAGGTTTGTTTTGGGTAGGTTTGGTTTTAAATGTTAAAAAAAAGTTAAGGGATTGTTTAAGTACTTGCCAGAAGTGTTTATATCAAAGGAATGTCCCTTAATTTACGTTAATTTGCTCTCAAAATAGATAGCTATGAACCCTTCTGGGGCGGGTTGGATCGATAAATTTGGGTCACTTGTAACGAACGATCAAGAAATCTTTGTTGATTTCCGTGACCTCTACAAAGGTTTGAAGAGGACTGGGTTTGTTTATGGAATTAACACTAAAACCCCAGCATTCATTTCTTTGGACCATAATCTATCTGAAGATGAAAAAGCCAAAATAAACTTGCTTACGGGCCTATACTTTACGTTTAAAATAGAAACCCAAAACGAAAGATTTGATACTTTCCTCGATAAAATATGCAAGTTTTATAGGGATTTGGAGGTGAATCATGTCTCCTTTCTCGGAAAGCTCTTTGTTGGAAAGAATACATCCGTACAGTTGGAAAATCTAATAGGCTCGAGGGTTTACCTTGAAGACAATGTGATAAGCAAAACTTTCAACAGTATCATAACCAATTCGCTATTGTTCATTGACATACTCTTATTCAAGAGATATTTGAGCCAACCCAAAGATATTCGGTCCTATGCGCAGAAATTGGAATATTTGGCCATTAACGTAACCTACCACGCACTAAATTCTAAAGAAGGGAGCAAGAGTGATCGGAAGTTGGCTAAGCTTTTCGCCAACTCATTGACCTTTATAGACAGTGAATTGCAAAGTTTTGATGGATCCTACCGTGATATCTTGCTACACAACCAATCTGTATGGGAAAACAAATATTTTTTAGACGTGGCCTGCTTGACCGTTTGGGAAGACCATTCCTTGGATTATACAGAATCCGATTTCATTTTTGGTATTGGAAAAGATCTTGGATTTACTGAAAAGCAGATCAATGGGTCATTGGAGGATATTACTTCCTTTTTTGAAAAGAACAGCGAATCAATTCCGTTTTTGAAGGACAATAATTTAGCCGTTCAGTTTTATGACAGCATGTCAAAAGTGGTCAATAAATTAATTATTAGAAACAGCAAAAGACTGCAAAAGGAACTTTCGGAAAGCAAGGAGTTGGTCTCCTTATTGTCGAAAGCAACGATCAAGGATTTGACACCCGAAGAGAAGAAAAAAGTGCAAGATCAGCTGTTGGACATTTTCAAAAGCATACCCTCACTGGCCATATTTATGTTGCCAGGAGGTGCTGTACTTCTACCCATTTTTATTAAATTGATCCCTAAGCTATTACCTTCTTCATTTGACGAAAATAGAGTGGAAAAAAAGTAGGCCATTTCTTATAAATATTCATTATAAGAAAAATCTATTGAAGTCTTTAATATTTTGAAAACCAATATATTATATTCTTTTAATCCAACCATAACTTAAAGTCTTTTACCCGCTCCCTACTTACTATGATTTCTTGATCCGAAAAACGATTTAGTTTAATCTGCAACCGAGAATTGGTGTACGAAACTATGTCTTTTATGTGGTTTATGTTGATGTAAAATTTACGGCTTATTCGAAAGAATGTTTTGGGTTCAAGTTCCACTTCCAAATTTTCCAATGTAGTTTCCAACAGATAATTTCTGCCATCGGAAGTGGCTGCATAGGTGCCTTTGTTCTCACTGAAAAAACATTCCACTTCTTCCGCATTTATAATTTTTAGATGCTGCCCTACCCTTACCGTAAAACGCTTCTTATACTCTCGTTCGATTGGATTCACCAATAGCTTTTTAATGTCATCAAAATCCAATGTCAATTTTTGGGCCTGGGGTTTCATCGACTTAAATTTACGGACGGCAGTTTCCAATTCTTCATCATCTATCGGTTTTAACAAATAATCAATGCTATTCAATTTAAATGCCTGAAGCGCATATTCGTCATAAGCTGTTGTGAAAATTATGGCACTTTGAACATCCACCGTCTCAAATATTTCAAATGACAGTCCATCCGAAAGCTGTATGTCCAAAAAAATTAGGTCAGGATGCGCATTGTTCCGGAACCAATCAATCGCTTCTTCAACGGAATGCAGCATGGTGGAAACCTCAACATCCAATTCTGCCAATAGCCTTGAAAGCCTTCTAGCTGCCGGTTTTTCATCTTCTATGATAATAGTTTTCATGTGTTTTTCTTAGGTTGGTCGGTTATGGTCACTATCAATTTTCTTCCATATATTTTTGGATCTGTCTTTCTTCCCAATCCTTCAGGAAGTTTGGTTTTAGATCGGACAGTGGTTTTGATTTCAACCTAAAAACATACAGTGCATGAAAAAGCAGTCCAATACCCCATAAAATAGGGGTTCCTAAGACATTCCATTCAAACCAATATAGAAAATTCTGGTCATGGACAACGGCCTTGTCCGCAAAAAAATCCAATGTGCGGTACTTCAAGAACAATAGAATTAGATTAACGATTATGTACGCTTTTAAATGATTATAAAACTTCTTGAGATTGCGAACCCTCTTTTGGGCACGGGCCAATTTTCTGGTATAATTTTCTTCTTTTTCCATTTCATCTAAATTTTTCAATTTCTCTTTTTTCTCTATCAATAAATTTTTGAATTTCTTTTTCTTCCCAGTTCTTTCCAAAAACCGGGTTTAAGGAAAATACTTTCAGAGCGTGAAACACCAATCCTATTCCCCAGAAAAACCATGTTGAAAAGGTTCCAAAATCAAAAAATTCCTTTGAAAAATCGGCAAATCCATCGCTTGCAGGAATCACTCGTATTAATTTCAATACGGTTATTGTCGTATTCACTATTAGATAAATTGCCAAATGCCAATAAAATCCTTTGAGCTCTTCTACCTTTTTCTTTGCTCTTCTTAATTTAATATGATCTTCGCCCTTCATGGTAATTGATTAACGATATTTCTCCATTTCTTTTTCCTCTTTTTCAATATACCTTTGAATCTGTCTTTTTTCCCAGTCCTTGCCAAGTATTGGAATTATCGAAAAAACCTTTAAGGCATGGAAGGCCAAACCGATGCCCCAAAATAACCAGGTGCCGTATGTGCTAAAGTGCCAAATAGGACCCATAAATGTTTCACCGTAATAAGCAGTGCCAACTATTTTGATCAGCATAATCATTGTGTTTATTGCCAGGTATACCATGAGATGCGTATAAAACCCTTTAAGTTCGGCCACCTTGCGGTGCGCCCTTCTTAATTTTGAATTCTTATTTCTATCTTCTACTTCCATCTGCTTATGTTTTTATCTTCATCCATGAATTCCCTGATTTTACGCTCCTCCCAACCTCTTCTAAAAAAAGGATTTAAATTGAAGGCTTTAACGAACTGGAAAACAAGGCCTAAGCCCCAGCCAAAAGCTGCCCAAAGAAACCAGGGATATCCCCATTCATCCACCCAATAATTCACCCCCGCTAACAGAGCTATGACCAACACATACGTCATTAACCCTGTATAGAATTTCTTAATTTCAGCCACTCTTTCTTTGGCTTTAAAATACTTGTTTTCTCTATCTGAATATTCCATTGCTCTCGATTTTTGTTTGATACAAATTTCAGGGTTTAACCTCTTAGATTAAAATAGGACTTACCGAATTGTCGCTTTCATAGGATGAATTGATTTTAAACATTCTTTAAAAATCGTCATCTTCCATGTATTTTCTAATCCTGTTTTCTTCCCATTTTTTTCCCATTATCGGGTTATAGCCAAATACTTCCATTCCATGTGCAAGCACTCCTATACCCCACCCTAATACAGGAAATATAATCCATGGGAAACTAGTGGTATTGTAATTCAAGATGGCTAGAAAGGGGATTACGATGCAATACGCCAGGAGATTGCCATAAAATCCCTTTAAGGCATCCACATGTTCTTTGGCCTTTTTGAATAATTTATCGTCCAGATATGCTTTTTGTGTTTCCATAACTGATATCTCTTTTATAAGGATCGGCAGCTTTACACTGAAATCCGAACCTGATTTATTTATAATTACCTTTCTGTCTGTGAGGATTCCATAGCGCTGCTGAATATTCTGAAGGCCAACACCGCTGCTTTTTTTCATTACTTGTTTTTCCTGTATATTATTGGTCACGACCAACATACCATTTTCCTCGTACACCTTTATCTGCAATGGTCTGTCAGATGTTACTACGTTGTGTTTCACTGCGTTCTCTAACAATAATTGAAGTGACAATGGAACTATTTTGGCTTCCGGGTCGCTAAAATTTTCAGGAATATCGAGGAGAATACTATCCTCGAACCTCATACGAAGAAGTTTCACATAAGTCCTTGCAAACTCAAGCTCTTCATCTACCGATACCAAATCTTTATTTTTTTGTTCAAGTACGTACCTATAAACTTTTGACAATGAGGTTGTAAACTTTTGAGCTTGTGCCGGGTCTTCTTCTATTAAACTGGTAAGGACATTTAAACTATTGAACAAAAAATGGGGATCCAATTGATTTTTTAGGGCATCAAATTTGGCCGATGCCGTGCCAGCTATAATTTTTTGTTCCTTGACCCGGTTTTCTTGTAAGGCCTTGTAGAAATAAAAAGCATGTATAAACAAAGAAATTACAATCGCGACCGCAATAAAAATAAGATATTCTGACCGCCCTTCGTTTTGAAAAAAAGCATCGAATGATTGTCCGTAATATACCACTACTAAAAACATACGAGCTAAGCCATACGCAAAAACAGTAATGATAATTGAACCCAATGAGCCGATTATTAAACGCTTCTTGGGTTCAGATTCCCAACTATATCTATTTGATATATATTCTTCATAATATGAATTTATGATGGTCAAAAAAAGTGAAATACCAAAGACAATAGCTGCATACTCCAATTGCTTACTCCAAATTATTTCTTCTCCCCATCTGATAACTCTGTCAACAACGACAATTGCCAAGGAGATTAATAAACTGATCTTTAATATTTTGAGAACTCTATTTGACATTCCAATGAACTATTGATTACAATTTTTTAGAGTGACTTCCGCCCTATCCTTTCCCCAGTCTGGATAAAACTCGCCTTCTGGCTTAAAGTTAGCAAAAAGTTGTATGGCATGTTCCACATCTTTGCAATAGGGCGCTGTATCCTGCCCAAAATACAAAGCGGATCCCATATCCCATTCTGCCTTCGAAAATACAACTCTTGGATTATCCGGCGCCAATTGCAATGCTTTTTGGTAAAGTGCCACCACCTTGCCCGAAAGCGTCATTCCGTAGGTAGCACCATCATAGGCGATCCATGCGGTATGGGTCATAGCCTGTTGGACCAGGATTTCCGGGTTATCCGGAGAAATGGCATTGGCCAGGTCAATGGATTCTTGTGCTTTTTCCAATTGCCTTGTCAATTTTTCTTTATCCTTCTCTCCAAAAGAAGCTACCGTATTTACTTGGGCAACATAATAATGGGGGAGCCACTTGTCGAGCTCAACCGATGCTATTCGCTCGAACATGTTAGAAGCCTCCGTTGTTTTGCCCTCGCCCCAAAGCTGAAATGCTTTTTGCATGCCTTTGGTGTATTGCTCTTGGGCGTTTGTAATTCCACAGATTAAAAACAGCCCCAAAATGATTACTTTTTTCATATTTTATGTTTTAGGTTAATTGTTCCACAAATTTGAATCAAGTTATGTGCCCACTAAAAGAATAACTACCGAATCGTAGTTTCTTGGGGATGGATTGTATAAAAGTTGGGATTTCCAACAGATGGCAAATAAAAAATCGACCTCATCCAGCTATTTTACTTATTGGAGGAGATCGATAAATGTTATGTTTAATAAATTTTTAGCTAAGTGTAAACTCGGGCAACTTAATGATTTCTCCCCCTCTAAGTGCAGACTCATGGGCCAGAATCCCTACACAAGTAATGTTTGCAGATTGCTTGGCATTCGGGTAGGGTGATTTACTGTTGACTAGGGCATTCACAAATTCGTGCACCAAATGCGGATGTGAACCCCCGTGGCCTGCTCCCTGCGTAAAAGATAAGTGCTGGTGCTCATCTGAATCGTAAACTCCTTTGGTAGTGAAATGTTGAATTTCGATCGGTAAAAGTTTCGCGAAATCCGGGCTCTCAACTTCCTCGGGAATTTCGGGTTCCGGTTTTTTAGCCGTATGCACCACCAATGGCCGCCCCTCTATCAAAGGCCATTCTACAGATTTTTTGGACCCGTATACCTCAAAACTCTCCCGATACTGTCTGGCCACATCAAATAGCGAACGATATACTTGAGCACTCAGATCAGAATTTCGGAATTTTATATGCGTGGTTTCCACGGCATAAGGAGAATTGTATTCCCCAATCAATTCCTCTCTAATTTTTCCTGAACCAAAGCAAGAAACATATTCCGCCTCACCTCTTGTAAGCCCTAAAACAGGGCCTACACAATGGGTAGCATAGTGCATAGGAGGAAGTCCTGGCCAATAGTTAGGCCAGCCGTCCATATCTTGTTGATGACTGGCTTTTAGGAATTGTATCTTTCCCAGTTCACCCTTCTCATAAAGTTCCTTCATAAATAAAAACTCGCGGGCGTAAACAACAGTTTCCATCATCATATAGGTCAAGCCGGTTTCTTGGGTTAATTGTACGATTTCTTCGCACTCTTCAACGGTTGTGGCCATGGGCACCGTGCAAGCAACATGTTTACCTGCCTTTAGTGCCTTTATTGACTGAATTCCATGGTCTGGGATAGGCGTATTGATGTGGACCGCATCAATCTCAGGGTCCTTTAACAATTCATCATAAGAGGTATATCTCTTTTCTATTTTAAAAAGATCTGCCAACTCGTTCAATTTCTCGGGATTTCTCTGGGATATGGCCACAAGATTGGCATTGGGGTGTTTTTGATAGATAGGAATAAATTCCGCGCCAAATCCTAGTCCGACTATTGCAATATTAATTTTCTTAGTACTCATTTTTATAACCTTAAATAGTGAAAGTATGCCTTAAAAACGAAATTCCATCGGATGCAAATTGGTCTTGGCTCTCGGCCAAGTTTTTCCAGATACAGACCGCACCCGCAAGTTCCTTTATTTCGGGTGTAAAACTCTCAATGACCATGGCTCCCTCATATCGAATGTCCTGTAACCCAAGCTTAAAATCATTCCAAGGTGTAAGTCCGGTTCCGGGAATTCCACGATGATTCTCCGAGACTTGTACGTGAATTAATTTATTCCCTACCGTATTGATAGCCTTGCGAATATTCTTTTCCTCTATGGTCATATGAAAGCCATCCAACAAAACATTTGCATTGGCATGGTTAATATCGGAAATTAAACGCATAACATCTTCGGCTGTATTTACCATGTCCGATTCAAATCTGTTCAGTGGCTCCAATGCAATACGCTGCCCATGCATAGCCGCAATTGAACATGCCTTGCCCAAATTTTTAACCGCCCTCTCCCACTCTATTTTTCGTTGTTCCGAGGAGACCATTCGCGCTTTACCAACAGCCGAATACATAGGTCCTGCCAAAAAATCCACCCCTAAAAAAGCACCGATTTCAAAACATTTTTCAATGTAACGGAAGCAGTTTTCATGCAATGCCTTATCGTCAGAGGTCAAATCTTTGGTAGGGCCAAAAACACCACAAACTGTGGGTGTTAAACCATTATCCTTCAAAGCTTGTTTTACCGTTTTTGCATCGATCAATTCTGGGTCCTCCACAGGAATTTCGACGACGTCAAAACCCATGGCCTTTATTTTCGGAAACAAACCAATTGTATCTGTGGAAAAAGGTGATTGCCATAACCAAGTACTTGCTCCGAATTGTATTTTCTGGGTCATTGTAAGAATATTAGAATTCAATTATTTGGCCGCAACAACTTTCATTACTCCTTGCATAATACGCCAGTGACCTGGAAAAGTACAAATGAAGGGGTACACACCCGGTTCGCTGGGTACAGTAAATTTAAGCGTTACTGTCTGCTCTGGATTTATCAAGGCGGTCGCAAAAAGAACCTCGTCCATCCTTGGAACATAGTTCATTTCGGCTCCGTTGGGGTCGGCGCCCAACTTATCTGCTGCGGCACCCACTTTATCTTTCGTTCCTGGTTTTACAATGACCAAATTGTGCTGCATAAAATCTACATTTTGCAATACAATTTCTACCGATTCCCCGGCAGTTACAACAAATTCGGTTACATCGTACTTCATTTCATTTTTAACCGTTTTTATATTTATGGACGTGCCTATTTTTCCAGTGGTGTCGTTACTATCTTTTCCATCGGCGCCTTGGCCAAAATAATTCTGTGCAAATAAATCGGCCACTGAGGCTCCTCCGAAAGCGTTATCGTAGCTTTTCGAATAATCGTTCTCTACATCAAACTTCCATGTTCCTGCCAACGAAACCGTTTTTTCGCCTGAACGAATAAACATTTGTTCGGGTTTGCCGTATATACCTCCATTGCCACCAATATCCTCAACGCGCACGGCAATGGTATTGGCTCCGTTTGTAAACAAATTAACAGGGACATCGTAATATCGGTTTCTCATATGATCCTTTTCAGTAAGCCCTATTTGCTTTCCATTGATGAATACCACATCGGAATCATTAATAGGACCTAATGATATATAGGTTGAATTGCGGCTATTGAAGTTAAAGTTTCTTCTAAACCAAATCACCCCATCCATATCGAGACCGGCATCTTCAATATATTGGGGCAGTTGCATGGTCTTCCAATTGCTATCGTCAAAAGCGACATCTTGCCTTTGATCGGTTTTTGTGGCCGACATTTTAAATTTAGGATGGGACAAAGCATACTTTTTCATAAATCCTTCACCATGCCTAGTGGCCGCCGCATAGAGTGCTTTGGATAACCAACTATCCTTTGCAACACTTTTTTCCTGACTTAGTTCATAAAGCATTTCCCCTACAGATTCTGATGTTGGTCTTTCAGAATAATACAATATTGCGGCCAATTGAACGGAAGGATCGCTGTCGTTTAAAATATTGGCTTTTAGCAATGAAGCATCGGTTGTTTCATTTTTTGGAAGCATTTGTATGGCTGCTTTCCGAACTGAGGCCGAAGGATGGTATAAAGCACCAGTTGCCACATTGATGGCTTCTTTTTCTGTTTGAAGGGCGCCTAGTCCGTCAAGTGTCCATAAAGCATGGAGTGCTCCAGAATTTAATCCCTTAGCATCCATATGGGAGTTGTTTACAAGTTTATACAAGTCATTGACAACATCTGTTTGACCCCTTTCTACCAATAATCGCTGTGCGGTCATTCTCCAAAACATATTTTCGTTTGTAAGGGTATGCACCAATTCCATTGGGTTTTCCATGTCCAAAACCAAATCCTCCGATTCTTCATGATTTTTGGGCACTACACGCCAAATTCTTCCCCGGGATATATCACGTAATGGATTTTCATACGCATTCCCTTTGCCATTTACCGCGTCATACCCTCCTCTTACGGCCGAAGGCGTTGGATTATGCTGGACAATAAAATTATACCAATCCGCCACCCATGCGTTCCCATCAGGACCTACTTTTGCAGCCACGGGAGATACCCATTCGTCAGAACTAGCAAAGAGATTACCACCATCTTCTTCATGGTAACCCGCACCGTCTTTTTCGATTTTCGCAATGTGTACAACACCTCCCGTAGGTTCACACACAAAAGCTACTTTGTTCCAATAAGAACTTGGGTAGTTGCGGGCCGTATAAAAATGGTGCCCCGCTGCCGCTGTAAATCCACCAAAAACATCAACCTGTCTAACGTTGGGCGTCAATGGTTGCATGGCATAATGACCATCGATCTTTAAACTTCCCTGGGCCGGAATCCCTTCCACACCGGCCATATTTTTATTTGGTATACCTAAAAAGACACTATGGGTATTATTTGCCGTTGATGCAAATAATGAATTGTCTTCTGTTATGCCCAAACCCCATGTATTGTTGCTGGTGTTGGTAAGAACCTCGAAATAGTTCTTTTTAGGATCAAAACGATACATGTTCTGATTGAATTTAAATTGCTGACCAAAGGCAGTGCCTTCAAAACCGGAATAACCAACTACGCCATAAATATTGTTATCAATTCCATATTGCAGGTTAGATGGTCCGGCATGGGTATCAAATACACCCCAACCATCTATTAAAATTTCCTTCACATCGGCCTTGTCGTCGCCATTGGTATCCTTCAAAAAAAGAAAGTAGGGAGCTTGTGAAACTATGATGCCCCCATTCCAGAAAGTGAAACTTGTTGGTATGTTGAGCTTATCGGCAAATACGGTCACCTTATCCGCCTTTCCGTCGTTGTCCGTGTCTTCCAGAATTTTAATAACATCGTCGCCCGTTCCTTTATCGTCTAGAACCGTATTTGGATAATCAACCGTCTCAATGACCCAAAGTCTACCTTTTTCGTCCCAATTGATATCAATGGGATTGATAATATCGGGCTCAGATGCAAAAAGTTCCAAATCGAATCCTGCCGGTACTTGAATCAATTTCGCGGATTGTTCTGGAGTTAACGGCAATTGATATTTGGGTGCTGGATCTCGCTTTTCATAATTGGGAATATTATCCCTAACCTCATAGGAAAGTGATGGGATATCCTTTGAATATGCTTCCCAGTTCTTATGTACACTTTCACTCACTGCCCAAAGTATTCCTTGTTTGACCAGATTTTGAAACTCAGGATTTGTCCATGTACGCTCATCATGTCCATACGCCGTATAAAAAACTTTGCCTTCCCCATATTGCTTTACCCATGTCCAAGGCTCGTGATGGTCACCCTCGACACGTTCTTCGAGAATTTTTATATCGCTGGCTATCTTATCGTGTATATAGGTTTCGTCCCAGGTAGAAAATTCATTTACAGATTTCATTGCAGGATGTTCCTTGTTTACAATTGTGGCCGTAAAGGTTCCTGTACCATGTTCCATAAATTGCGCTCCTACAAGGTCAATATATTTTGGGGAATTTTTAAAACAGAAACTGGCCGAATGAATCGGTATAAAGGCATGGCCCTCTTTCACATAATCCAACAATGCCTTTTCCTGGGATGGATCAATACTTTCATGGTTGGCATAAATGATCAGTCCGTCATATAATGAAAGTGTCTCAGGGTTCAGATCATTTACATCTTCGGTATATGTAATATTAATGCCGCTTTGCGTTAAACCTGAAGCCAAAATCGGGAAATAGACCCTAGAATTATGATGCTCTATGGAATGACCTAGAAAAAGAATTTCAATCCTTCTTGGCGAATCGTCGACCATAGCCTTATTATGGTCACTTTTACAATTTATAAAGGAAACCATTATAAGAAGGAACGCAACAAATTTTAAATAATTGGTTTTCATAATCTTGAGTGTTTATCCGAACATCAATTTTAATTATTTTTCTTCTAAAAAAAAGCCTGTCTATTACCACATGCTGACTTTATTTTATCAAAAAAAAATATTTTTGATAACTTTAGCGACAAATAAGTGTTTAATATGATGACAATCGCTCACTTCAGACTTCCTTCTTTTAAAATTATTTCAACTTGAAATCCGCTCTGCAAAAATCTCCGATTCCCCATACCCATGTTTTTGTAGCCAAGTCATTAAAGCAGCCTTTTTTTGATCCAAATTGGCATTTTCATCCTGAGTTTCAAATATTCATGGTATTAAAAGGTCGTGGAACGCGATTCATTGGTGATAATATAAAACCCTATAAAGAAGGGGATATAACTTTTACAGGACCCAATTTACCTCATCTCTGGCGGAGCGATGGCGAAGTAGGTAGTCATAATACTTATTCTGAAGGGATTGTAGTTTATTTCCATGAAAATTTTATAGGAGATATTATTCTTCAAAAAGAAGAAGGAATAAAATTAAGGAGATTGTTCAAAGAAAGTGTTCGCGGGGTCTCGGTGCATGGCCGCACAGCCGCAAAAGTGCAAAGAATGCTTAAAAGACTTCCTGACCTTCATGGTTTTGATGGGGTACTTGAACTCTTTAAAATATTGAATGTCCTCTGTAATACCGAAGAAATAGAACTACTGGCAAGCCCTGGATATACCAATTCTTTAAAAGAGGGTGATACGGAGCGGATGAATCGGGTTTATGAACATGTTATGAAACATTTTAAAAGGAAAATCGCATTGTCAGAGCTTGCCGAGCTTACCAACATGACCCCTACCTCCTTTAGCAGGTATTTTAAGGCCCACGCCAACAAAACGTTTTCAGAGTTTGTAAGTGAGATTAGAATAGGGCAAGCATGTAAACTATTGATAGAGCAAAAAATGAATGCCTCCCAAGCCTGTTATGAGAGTGGTTTTCAAACATTATCAAACTTCAACAAGCAGTTTAAATCCATCACGGACCGAACGCCCATAGCCTACAAAAATGTTTTTGGTGTACAGATTTGACCCATTCTTTTTTGAAAATATCATTTACAGGCTAATAGGTTTTGATCAATTCTATAAAGTTGGCTTCTAAAATGAATTTATTTTCTTGTTACAATTTAAAATATTGTAAATTGACTTTTTGAAATTGAAAGAAGCAGATGGCCCTTTTAAGAAAATATGCTGTTTGGCATTAACCTAACGAAAAGATAAAAAAAGTAACTATAGTTCATCGATTTCAAAATCTTTCCCCCGAAAATTTATTTTCAATAAAAATTGAGAACCCCGTATTTATACAAGGTATTTTTTGATGTTTTTACTCAGTTTAACAAGACGCAGGAACTAGTGGCCTAGGAAGTATTGGAATAAATCAAATAGTACCTTAATGCTATAAATATGTGACGCTTTATGGAACAGATGGAAAAATCGGACCAAAACGAAAATACCATAAACCCTGAAAATCCGACCTTAGCGGATAAACAAAAAAGACTTTTGAAAAATCCTCATGAAGGTACCCATGCCGAAGAGCTGGTGGATCATTATTGGGGCAGTATCAATTATGTATTTGGTTTGATCAAAGCCTCTGAAATCAAAGCGGGCCTTATACTTTCCTTCTTTGGGATTCTCTTGAATTTTATATATCAAAATCTAGTGGTGCTACTGAACGTAGCATCTGAATTCCCATTTATTTATGTTCTTGTGGTGCTTTGGTTTTGTACTACGTTGGCATCTATTTATTCTTGTATCCGGTGTTTCATGCCCAAAATTGAAGGTAAGTTTGACAAGAATGTTTTCTTTTTTCAAGATGTAATTACAAAATTTGGAACAATTAAAGAATTCTCGCGTACTTTTTACAAAATAAGCCTCGATGAGGTAGAACTTTTCGATCAATTAGGACAGCAGATTTTTATCATATCAAAAATCGCTGCCTTTAAGTTTAAATACGTGAACCGCGCTATTCGGTTTTTGGCAATGGGACTGACCATAATTTTTATAGTTGTTGTTTGCGCTGCAATTATATCGGTCAAATAATACTTTACTACAGCGGAATGAATCTCATTGAGATTGGTTTAAAGGCCAAATAGGATAGACAACCATTCAATTTCTTACCAATAATTAAGTAATTCTATAATTTCCATTAATTTCGCTGGATGGTCAAAAACCTTCAATTACGGCTTTCTATTGAGGAAGAAGCACAAGAAGGCAGCCTAAAACTAAAGGCAGCGAAATATCTTGGGCTTTCTGAAACGGATTTTGTACTGAAAGTTCTTCGTAAGTCCATAGACGCCCGGAAACCCACCATCCTATTCAACTATAAACTGGCCGTTTTCATTGGAGAAAGTATACCAACAGAATCTGAATATATCTTTAATTATAAAGATGTATCAAGTGCCAAACCCATCCATATTATTGGTTTTGGTCCCGCGGGCATGTGGGCCGCCCTTCGTTGTTTGGAGTTGGGTTTCAAACCCGTAGTATTTGAACGTGGCAAGAATGTCAAAGACCGTAGACGGGACCTAAAGGCCATCAACCATGACCATATTGTAAATGAAGATTCAAACTACTGTTTTGGTGAAGGAGGTGCAGGAACATATTCGGATGGTAAATTGTACACCCGAAGTTTAAAACGGGGCGATGTACGTCGTATTTTCGAAAGTCTGGTGCATCACGGTGCTACCCATGACATACTTGTAGATGCCCATCCGCATATTGGAACCAACAAATTGCCCAAAATCGTTCAAAATATTCGGGAGACTATATTGAAGCACGGAGGGGAAGTGCACTTTAACACCAAAGTGACCAATTTTACAATCAATGATAGGCAACTTAAATCGCTGGTATTAAATAATGAAAAAGAAGTCACGGTTGATCGTGTTATTTTGGCTACCGGTCATTCCGCTAGGGATATTTTTTATTTATTGCGCGAAAAGAAGATCGCGCTAAAAGCGAAATCTTTTGCCATGGGAGTTCGGGTAGAACATCCTCAGAGTGTTATTGATTCCATTCAATATCATTGTCAAGGACTACGCAATGAATTACTTCCTGCGGCTGCCTATAGTATGGTTGCCCAAGTGAAGGGCAGAGGGGTTTATTCCTTCTGTATGTGTCCTGGTGGGTTCATAGTACCTGCAGCTACGGCACCAGGGGAAGTGGTCGTCAATGGTATGTCCCCATCAAAGAGAAACAACCAATTCGCAAATTCGGGGATTGTGGTTGAAATAAATGTTGAGGAAGATATACCCAAATATGAACATTTTGGTGCGTTGAAAGGATTGGAATATCAAAAAGATTTGGAGCGCCTTGCCTTTACCTCTGGTGGTAGAAGTCAAGTGGCACCAGCGCAAAGATTAACGGATTTTGTTCAGGGTGTCTTATCGGTAGACCTCAACCATACTTCCTATCAACCAGGATTAAAATCGGCACCTTTACATTCCCTTTTACCTAAATTGATTGGCAGCAGGTTGCGGCAGGGTTTTATCGAGTTTGGGGGCAAGATGAAAGGGTATTACACCTCCGAGGCCAATGTGGTGGGCGTCGAATCCCGTACTTCGTCCCCGGTTACCATCCCTAGAAGCGAGCAATTGGAACACCCTGAAATAAAAGGTCTTTTTCCATGTGGCGAAGGTGGGGGTTATGCCGGTGGCATCGTTTCAGCAGCTATGGATGGTGAACGCTGTGCGGAGGCAGCCACCGCTAATTTTTGACTTCTTTTTGAAGGTTTTAATCCCTATTTACCCTATAGGTTATTTTTCTATTGGTGATAACCGTGCATCTACCCAATCGCAAAGTTGTAGTAGCCGTAATGTTTAGCGCTGGATCACCGGGCATACCCCCATATTCGACCACATACCCTTGCGCTGCGTATGCCCCACTAGTTGCGGTAACATTAGGTAGGTCGTTCCAAGACCCCGGGGAAGTGGTGACCGAAGGATCGGTAATATGTGCGTAATTTTCTTCACCTGGTATGGCGTTGTTCGGATAATCGTTAGGTTCACCATTGTTCCAAAAGGCATAGGTCAATAGGGTACCCGAAGCATCCCCGTTCCAAAATTGAGTTCCTGCTTCAGGGCCGGTCACCCATCGCCATTCGCCTTCGACCGCCGCATCATTGGCCCCGATCCAACCTACACCTTGGGCCTGGGACCCTGAAAAATCGGCCTCTTGCTGAGTGGTCAATGTGGCCAGATAGCCTTGTAGACCAAAATAGGTGCGGAGACTCGCTGCGGTTTCAGCATCAGTCCAACTTATATTCGGAGCGGATACAAACTCGTAATAATGGCCGGTAGAAGGTAAAAAATTGGGCTCGCCGACCGTAATAGAGAATTGCCTTGTACCAGATGGACTTGCGGAACTAGATGAAAAATGAGTTGCCAGAATGGCGGTTTCGAACTCGGTATACGTGGCAGGCCCTTGTAAGGTTAACTCGCCTTGAACCGCATCCCAGGATGATGTTATATTCGGGTGGCTTCCCGTCAAGGTCAACAGGTCTTCACCATTCACATATCCATTTGAAATTTGTATATAGACCGCAGAAGTAGACGTATCGTCAGGATCTGAAATACTAATGGTATCCACAATAGGAACCGATGAACTGGGACAATATACCTGGTCCCCAGATCCTATGACCAGTGGAGGTTGATCGGCCAACGCAGTAAAGACGATATTATCGATAAAAATCTCATCAGAGCCACCCCAACTTGAACTGGAACTTGTAATTCGAATGGCCGAACTTGAACTCATCTCATTGGCAGCCAAATTGTAGGTAAGGCTACCCGTACTTGATGCACTGGGTATCGTTGCAACGGTGACAAATGTCGTACCATTGAACAATTGAACATTTAAAGTTCGTGTCCCGGAGGTTCTCGCATAATCAAGTGTCAAAGTAGCTGAAATGTATGCTGACAGATTTAGGTTTCGCGTTATAAAACGGCCATCAAGATTCTGAAAACGAAGGCGATTTGTCGTAATCAGTATTCTGCCAGAGGTTGGATTTGTGGTTTCATTGCTCTCCACCCAACTGCCCAAAAAAGGATGTGTACCATTATTGTTCGAATATACCGCACTATTGAAATTATCGCCGAAAGTGTCCTGGCCTTTTATTGTCTGCGTCGCTAGCAGGGTAATAAGAAAAAAGAAAAAAAATCGAAATCCTCGCATGACTCAGCTGTTTATACTTTTTGGACTAACCTATAAATATAGGCTAATTGTGAAGCGATATACAAAACTTAGTTGTATAAGCACAAAAAGTAATTGTGAAACCGATAAAAATCGATATTAGCAAAAATCCCATTTGGGCAATAAGTCACCATCAACACTTTATTCGCCATAATGCTGTAACTTCGCGCCTTATTCAAAATCATGACATTTAAAGACTTGGGCATTTCAGCCCCCATATTGAAAGCTGTTGAAGAAGAAGGATATACAAACCCCACTCCTATTCAAGAACAGGCAATTCCCATTTTACTCAAAGGAAAAGATCTTTTGGGGGTAGCCCAAACAGGAACCGGCAAAACGGCCGCTTTTGGTATTCCTATCTTACATCATCTATATGAGGGCATTAGTCATAGGGATAATAAAAGAAAAATAAAAGCTTTGGTCGTAACACCAACACGCGAACTTGCTATACAGATCGGTGAAAGTTTTACGGCCTACGGAAGATACACAGGGATCAGAAATACAGTCATATTCGGGGGTGTAAAACAAGGAAAACAGGTAAGCACCTTAAAAAATGGAGTTGACATACTAGTGGCTACTCCAGGGCGTTTATTGGATTTGATGCAACAAGGATTCATTTCTCTGAGAGATATTGAATTCGCTGTATTGGATGAGGCCGACCAAATGTTGGACATGGGATTCATTCACGACATTAAAAAAATTATTGCGAAGCTTCCGGCAAAGCGACAATCTTTGTTCTTCTCGGCCACAATGCCCAAGGATATCGTGGAACTTTCCCGAAGAATATTGGGTGATTTTGAGCAAGTTACTGTAAAACCTGAGCAAGCAACCGCAGAAAAAGTAGAACAAGGAATTTATTTTGTAAGTAAAAAGAACAAACCTAAACTATTGGTCCATTTATTGGAAGAGCGCCCTAAAGATTCCGTTTTGGTCTTTTCCAGGACCAAACACGGGGCCAACAAGGTGGTCAAAATTTTGGACAAGGCCAATATAAGGGCCGCTGCGATTCATGGAAACAAATCCCAGGCCGCGCGGCAAAAGGCCTTGGGCGATTTTAAGGATGGGAAAATAAAGGTATTGATAGCCACCGACATAGCTGCCCGGGGCATAGATATTGATGAACTCTCGATGGTCCTAAATTTTGATTTGCCCAATGTGCCTGAAACCTATGTCCATAGAATAGGGAGAACCGGGCGGGCAAGCGCAAGCGGTATCGCCCTTTCTTTTTGTGATAAGGAGGAAAGGCATTATTTAAGGGATATCGAAAAGTTGATAAAACAAGAGGTGCCAAGGATGCCGGAACATCAGTTTGTGGATGATGGGATAGAAGATGAAGCTGAAGAAGAAAGTAGACCACAAAGACCGCTCAGAAACAATAACCCATCAAGGAGTAGTGATACGAACACCGCTAGGAAAGACAATCCCAGATCTAAGTACCGAGGAAGTAGAAATAAAAATCGGAATAGAAATTCTGGAAATAGAACCAATAGGGAAAACTAGAAATGCTGCATATACAATTCTAAATCAACTGAATACGATTTAACAGAAGTTCTCTATATGATTTCCCTAGCGGAATTATCTTCCTATTGATTTCTATATGGTTTTCGGTAACGGCATCTACTTTAGCTATGTTTACGATATAGGAACGATGGATCCTAAGAAAGCTATTCTTGTTGAGTTTTTCCTCCATATTTTTAAGTGTGCATGTCAACACAAAAATATCGGATGGTGTAACGATAGTGCAATAATTTCGGTCCGCTTCAATATAAAGGATGTTGTTCAGCATTAACTTCTCCATTTTCCCATTATGCCGGACAAAGATACGGTCGTCAAGAACCTCTAATTCCTTTTGGTCGTATTTAATAACATTCCGATCTTTTAATTGTTCCTCAACTAATGCAATGGTTCTTTGAAGATTTAGTTTATTGAAGGGTTTGGTTATAAAGGCCCGCGGATGCGTCTCTTTGGCCTTTTCAAAAGTACCTTCATCGCTGTTGGCCGTTAGATAAACAATAGGAACATCACAAAACTCCTGTATCATTTTTGCGGTTTCAATCCCATTTATAGAGCCCTTTAAATTAATGTCCAGTAACAATATATCGGGTGGATTGCTTTTGGCATGCGCAATTGCCTCCTCACCTCTGGGAACAATACCCGTAACGTCATATCCTAAATTTGAAAGCTGCATTGAAAGGTTCGCACCGATTATCATATCATCTTCGACAATCAATATGCTTGTTGTTTTGTTCATCCTATGCCGCGCTATTTAGTTGAAATTTAATTTGTATCGAGGTGCCTTGGTTGACTTTCAAAACCATCTTGCCATCCAATTGTTTCGTCAGTAGTTCAATGAGATTGGCTCCAAATCCTGTTCCCCTGGCCTTTTTCTCCGTTTTATAGCCAATTCCGTTGTCACTGACATCCAATTGTAATAGAGTACCATTTTCTTTCAGTGCAATATGAATGTGTCCTTTGCGATTATCGGGGAAGGCATACTTGAGCGCATTGGTTAACAATTCATTTACGATAAGTCCTATGGGAATTGCCATATCAACATCAAGTTCCAATTCAGTCATCATCACTTTAATCTCCACTTGCTCCTGCATGCCAAAGGCATCCCTAATATAATCGGCAAGGTTCAAAAAGTAATCCTTCATTTCAATAGCGGCCAAATTCTCACCTGTATATAATTTTTGATGGATCATTCCCATACTGTGCACTCGGTGTTGACTGGCCTCCATGGCATCCAATATGTTCTGGTCTTTTATTTGCGAGGCTTGCAAGGCCAGTAAACTGGATACCGTTTCCAAATTATTCTTCACTCGATGGTGAATTTCCTTCAGTAAAAACTCCTTCTCCTTATTCTGCTTTTCCAATAGCTTGTTAATTTTCAATTTATTTTGGATGGCTTTGTATGCCAAAAGCAAAAGCAGCAGCAGCAGGGCCGTAATGATCATGATAAGGTTCTGTCGGGATTGTTGCTTTTTCAATTCTGTTTCTTGAAGGATAATGGTGCTCTCTTTATTGGCAACGTCAAACTCGGTTCTAATTTTGGATATTCGCTCATCAGCTTCCACGGTAAAAACAGCATCTTTAAATTTATCATACACTTCAAAAGCCTGGTAAGCCTCTTTATACTGATGGTTCCCTGCATATGACTTACCCAGATTTTCATACGCATGGCTCAAAAAGAAAGTGTCGCCAAAGTTTTCGGTGGCAATTGTGATACATTTCTTAAGGCTTTCTATTGCTGCCCCATACTTCCCCTCACGATTCTGAAGCTTGCCTATAGACAGCCAACTGCGCATCAGCATAAAGTTGTTGTTAAGCAATTCGGCATATTTTAAAGCTTCGGTTCCGGCCTCTTCAGCCTTCCCGAACTCGTTAAAATCAGAATATAGGTCTATTAATAGTATGTAAGTGTCACTCAAATTATTGTAAAAACCGTAACGTTCCCCTATGGCTATGGAATGCTCAAAATAGTGCAAGGCCTTATCATAATCCTTTAAGGACATATAATTATTCCCCACAACGAACAAGGTAAAATCATAGTCCATGTCATTAATCCCCCTTTCTTCGAAAAGTTTTAAAGATTTAAGTCCGTATTCAAGACCTGTTTGAAACTTGGATTGTTTCCAGAACAGGTTGCTCAAATCACTATAGGCCATGGCAATTGCCTTTTTATCGTTCAACAATTGCCCCAGGCGCAGCGATTCAAGTGCATAATCTGCGGCTTTATCCAGAATACCGCGACGTTCGTATACGTAACCCAATTGGGTATTTAAATGTGGTAGATCAATTTCTTGAACATGGTTTTTGGCCTCTTCCAGAACTTTTTCGGCTTTGTCCAATTCTTCCATTCTAAGCAATATTGCACCTTGTGTGATTTGAAATCGGCCCAACCATAATGTGTCTTTTTTATCCAAGGTTAGTTGTAACCCTTTTTCGGTAAGTTCCAAAGCTCTGACGAGATCTCTGGTATGCCAATAATATGCAAGGTCATTGAGGATGGAAAATTGTAAGGAATCGGGAGTTGCCTTTGGGTAAGAATTTTCTAAAACATTCAAATAAGAAGGTCCAAAATTGTCAGTGTCAACAAAGACTTTTTTATACGGTTTATCCCTGGAAAAATCAATAATTTGACTATGCAGCAGCCTGCAATTCAAAAATGCAATGCCGAATAAAATACAGACTTTGAAGATATGCTTCCTCATTTTGGTTTGGTCATCACCGGGGGGAAAACGAGATATGTTAAATATACAACTTTACCTTCAAAATAGCTCGGTAAAAAAAAAGGGCACTTAGGACATTCAAACCGTACGTTCATCCTATTAAAAATATTTATATCCCAGAAATTCAATTAATTAGTCCTAAACCAATTCGCAGAATCAATAAATGATGCAATAATGTAAGTGAAATGAAAAAGCACATTCTCAATTTAACTTTTTATGTGCTACTAATTTTATCATGCAAGCAGGAAGCAATCAAAGAAAAATCACCGATATCGGAAAGTGCTGCATCCAAAACAATGTTGGAGAATTTTAACAGACTTATAGAAAACGGTTGGAACCATAAAGACTTGAGAACCTTGAAGGATGTTACTGTTAAAGACTTTGTAAAAAACATGAATGGCGTAACTATCGCAAAGCATCAAAATGAGTTGGCCGCCAATATGGGCGTTATTTTTGAAGGATTCCCCGATGCCTTATTGGCAACAAATGATATTGTTTTATCCAAAAATCGATTATTTATGCAGTGGACATTCTCTGGTACAAACACGGGAGTTTATGCAGATTCTAAACCTACAGGCAAAAAAGTAAGAATAAAGGGCTACTCAACAATACAATATAACAATGAGGGAAAAATGGTACGGGAAGACGCGTACTACAATGAGCTGGAAATGCTTCGGCAATTGGGCTATACCTTGAATCCCCCCGTTCTTGAATGATGAAATTTAGTACTAATTCTAAATATGAACCAAAACAAAAACCAATGAAAAAAGTAACAGTATTTAAACTAATGGTCGTAATGACACTTGCCTCGGTTATGTGCAATGCCCAAGAAATTGGTGTCACACTAGATTTTGATAATGCACAGACAGCAACAGAAATCGCACAAAAGTACGCGAAGGCTTTACAGGCAGGTGATGTCGGCACAATGAACGCCCAATTCGCCCCGAATGCCATGATCTATGGTCTTGGGGGTGGCCTAGATTCTTTAAACGTTGCACAACACAAAGCGTACTACGAAAATAGCGTGGCGACTTACAAACATAGTATTGCCAGGGACCTCTATTTACCTGTAAAAGTGACCAATAACTGGAATGAAGGCGAATGGATCCTTTCATGGGGAACCAATACGGTGACCGATAAGAAAACGGGGAAGTCTATAACAATACCATACCATACCGCCAGTTTGGTGGCCAATGGTAAAATTGTTTCGATGCGATATTTCTATGATATGTTGAATGTGCTAAAAATGCAAGGATTTACTATAACGCCACCCCAGTAATTAAAATATCAAACGTTGTTAAGCAGCATGAATTAGACCAAACCTGACAGGAACATCCATTAATAGTTTCGGGGGAAAATAGAAATGGACCCTGTTGGGTTTAATATTAAAACATAACACAACCACTTTATGAAAAAGCATCTTTTATCAATTGCAATCATCGTTTTTATAGGTACTTACAGTGCCAACGCCCAAAAAAACACCATCGACAAAGACCTTAAAATGTATACCCAGGTTTGGGACGACATCGTCAACAAAGGTGAGATTGACCAAATCAACAATACGAATTTCGATACTGATATTGTTATGGTCGCAAGTCCTGAAAACGTTGTTGGCATTGACGCCTTTAAAGCCTATTATCAAAATTTTATCACAGGCTTTTCTGACCGAACTTTTGCAATTAAAAACATCTTTGGGCACGGCGACCAACTTGTGAAACATTGGCACTTCACAGGCAAGCATACAGGCGATTTCTTTGGTATTCCAGCTACAGGAAATTCTGTGAATTTGGAAGGTGTTACCATCGCAAAAATGAAAAACGGCAAAATTCTCCAAGAGCAGGATTTTTTGGACAATACCGTCATGATGCAACAATTGGGATTGGTTTCAGACCCAAATAATGTAACCTTAATTGACAATCTATACAAAGCCTTTGCAGCGGGTGATATCCCAACAGTTCTTGGTGGTATGGACCCCAACATCGTTTGGAACGAAGCCGAAGGCAACGCCTATGCAGATAGCAACCCATATATAGGTCCTGACGCCGTTTTGAATGGTGTTTTTGCACGTATAGGTGCTGATCATGAGTATTTTAAATTGGCTGACATTCATTTACATGAAATGTCTGACAATCAAGTTCTTGCAACGTTACGCTACGATGCGAAAATAAAGAAAAATGGAGCGGACTACAATGCGCAGGTAGCCCATTTATGGACATTAAAAGATGGTAAAGTAGTCGGTTTTCAACAATATGTCGACACCAAGAAATTGGATGCTGCCTTTATGAAATAAGGTAGAAACCTAAGAATCCGGCCTCTTTTGAAATTAGAATCATCAATGTAATAGACGATACTAAATCGAAGAATGTCTTCGGGTTATTGATGTCATTGAATATGCTCATCGAAACTCCTGAAGGTTATAATTTCTCAGGTTCTGATTTTAACGAGTTGGAATTGGAAGCAGGATTTACCAAAATGGAAATAATGCCACTGGCAGGGCCTTCCAGTGCTGCAATTACCATTAAATAGTTTATATCCGAATCATTAAAAACTCTCTTCGAAAAAACTGGGGAGTACTGTGCAAAAACATTGAATTTAAGGAGCCGAAAAAACTAATCAGTAACATGAAAATAACACTTCCGATTAACTTTTATAAGGCATATCGCGCCCTTCTAATTTTGATAGTCCTTTTTACACATTTTTATTCACTTGCCCAGCAAAACATTGGTCAACCCAAAATCACCAATTACGACTATCGTGATTATGAGGCGTCTAGCACCAACTGGTGGGTTTTAGAGGGTGACAACGGTCTTATGTATTTTGCCAATACTTCCGGGGTGCTGGAGTTTGATGGGGTTACTTGGAACCTCATTCCCTTGAGTAACAGGGTTTCCGCCAGAAGTTTGGCCAAAGATAAGGGTATAATCTATGTGGGCGGAGAGTCAGATCTAGGTTACCTCGCCGCTGATGAAATGGGTGCCCTCAAATATGTTTCCTTGGTAGATAAAATTCCAGAAGAACATAGAGAGTTTTTTGAGGTCTGGGAAACCGATTTGTTCCAAGGCAAAATTATTTACAGAACCTCCAATAAACTATATATATGGGATGGAAAAACGATGGAGGTAATCGTTTCCAAAGATGCCTTCCATGTAGGGAAAATAATGAATGGACGCTATTATGTGAGGATTTGGGACCGGGGACTCTGTGTAATGGAAAACGGAAAGTTCAACGTAGTACCGGGTGGTGAGCGCTTTGCCGATGAGAGAATTTATGTTATTCTTCCCTATGATGAAAAAAATATTCTTATTGGTACGCGTACGCAGGGATTTTTTCTTTACGACGGTAAGACCTTTGAACCCTTTAAAACGGAATTGGATGAAAAGGTGCGTGGAAGTCTGTATCTGCCAGGCATTGCTCTGCCCGACGGCCGATTTGTAATTAACACCTTTAGCAATGGTGCCTACCTGATGGATCATGACGGTAAGCTGTTACAAGAATATACTACCGAAAACGGCTTGGAGGACGGTAGCGCCGATTATGTATACATGGACTCTAGGGGCCTTTTGTGGATTGCCCTTTTCAACGGTATCGCCCGGGTAGATATAAATAGTCCGTTCACCTACATAAATACCAATATGGGCCTGGAAAATACTGTTGTATGGGACGTTGACAGGTTAGGTGATAACTATTATTTTGCTACCAACAATGGCATATTCTACTTGAAACCGGGTTCTGAAAAACTGGTTTTAGTACCTGGCACCATGGGTCAAGGTGGTGATCTTATTAAACATAAAGGCAAACTCTATGCTGGCACTGGGGACATGGGCTTCTTTGAACTAAAGGATGAAAGCTTTGAGTATGTGAGGCAAAGTGTAAATTACGATTATCGCGCCCGCTTTTTTGTCACTTCAATACTAGACCCAAATAGAATTTTTGTCTTTTATGGCGATGGATTTACAAGTTATTATTACAATGATACAAATCAAAAGTTGGAATATGAATCGGATCTTAAAATAGCCTTGGGCAATAGTTTTAAGGAAAGAAAAAACGGAGAGCTCTGGATGGAGAGCCCGAAAAAAGGAGAAATGTACGTGCTCCGGCCAAAGATGGAAGGCAAAACCATGAATTTGGGAAAATCGGATTTGCTTACATTGACCACGGAAGACGGAATACCGAACGAGTATTTTGGTTTCACAGAATTTTTTGGTGATATTATTGGATTCACTTTGGCAGAAAAAGAGTACAAGTATGACCAAAACAGCAAAAAATTCATAGAGTGGCGGCCGCCTTTCGCAGACCTAATTGATTATGATAACACTATCTTCGGAATAAGATCAAAATACGACGAAAAGGGTAGGCTTTGGTTTAGTGCTGGATCCGGCACCGTCATAGCAGAAAAAAAGGAAGACGGCACCTACAGCTTTAATACGGAGACCTTTAAGGAACTACGAAACCAGGCTTTTTTTCAGGTCTATCTAGAGCCAACCCAACCCGATGGTACGATAACCGCTTGGTTCTCAGGTGCGGACGGTGTAGTGCGCTACAATGGTCGACTAGATCGGCCCAAATCCCTAGATTTCGAGACCAAAATCCGTACAATCGCAATTCATGGGGACTCACTCATCTATGCCGGGGGCGAAAATCACTTTCCAAAATTTGAATTATTACCCGACCAAAACTCAATAACCTTTAACTATGCTGCGCCCATATATGCCAATCAAAAGGACGTACAATATGCTACTTGGTTGGAGGGTCTGGATACACAATGGTCCGACTGGACAAAGCAAGTGGGCCGTGAATACAACAACCTTGCCCCTGGTGAGTACACCTTTAAGGTAAAAGCAAAAGACCTTTCTGGCCAGGTCTCTGAGGAGACAGCGGTTCCGATTTCCATTGCACATCCCTGGTACAGCACTTGGTGGGCTTATGTATTGTACGCCATAGGATTCATGGCTTTGGTCTTAGCCATCGTAAAATGGAGGACACGCCTATTGCGCGTACGCCAAAAGGAGTTGGAGGAAAAAGTTGAGCTCCGAACCCGAGAGGTTAAAAAACGAATGGACGAACTGGCCACCATCAACCATGTAACCCGCGCCCTGACAGATAAAGTCCAACTTAGCGAACTTATACAATTGGTAGGCGATGAAATGAAAAAGCTTTTCAATTCCGATATTACCTACCTCGCCCTTTTGAATGCCGATAAAACCATAATTGATTTCCCATATCAAAACGGGGATGAAATGCCACCGATGAAGTTTGGTGAAGGTCTTACCTCAAAAGTAATCATGACTGGGGAAGCCCTATTGATCAACAAGGACACCGATATCGCTGCCGAATATGATAAAATGGGCGTTCAAAAATCGGGTAAGGCCGCAATTTCCTATTTGGGTGTTCCAATTCCATCAGAAGATAGGATTATCGGAGTACTCAGTGTGCAGAGCACACAGTTGGAGAGCAGGTTTAACGAAGAGGACAAACGCTTATTGAGTACCATTGCCATCAATGTGGGTGTTGCCATTCACAATGCTGAACTTTTTGAAGAAGTAAAAACTGCAAAGGCCAGGGCCGAAGATGCAAATGAAGCGAAAAGTGCCTTTCTATCAACTGTGAGCCATGAATTAAGGACACCTTTGACCTCCGTTCTTGGTTTTGCCAAAATAATTAGAAAGCGTCTCGAAGAAAAAATATTTCCGGTCGTTTCGAAGGAAGATGCTAAGACAGAACGAACCATCAAACAAATCAGTGAAAATTTGGATGTGGTAGTCTCGGAAGGCGAACGCCTTACTACCCTTATAAATGATGTTCTGGACCTGGCTAAGATCGAATCCGGAAAAATGGAGTGGAACATGAAGCCAATTTTTCTACAAGATGCCCTAAATAGGGCTATTGCCAGCACCCATTCTCTTTTCGAAATTAAAAAATTAGGGCTGAAAAAAGAAATCCCAAGTAATTTGCCATTGGTAAACGCCGACGAGGATAAGATCATACAGGTTATCATAAACCTTCTTTCCAATGCCGTCAAGTTTACAGATTCGGGCCAAGTTACAATTGGGACAGAACTTAGGGACAACGAGGTAATCGTAAAAATTAAGGATACCGGGATTGGAATTTCCGAGAAAGATAGCCATAAAGTATTTGAAAGGTTTAGACAGGCCGGCGATACGCTTACCGATAAACCAAAAGGTACCGGGTTGGGCCTTCCTATTTGCCGGGAAATAGTTGAACACCATGGCGGAACTATCTGGATGGAAAGTGAACCCGACAAAGGAAGCACCTTCTTCTTTTCTTTACCAACATTTAGTGAAGCTACCACCCGCCCACCGGTACAGCTAAAAAGAATCTTGACAAGTCTCAAAAAACAGATTAAAAATTCTGAAAAGAACGGCACATTGGATGCGCCTACAATTTTGGTAGTGGATGATGCAACACCCATTCGTTCTCTACTGCGGCAAGAACTAACTGAAGCTGGTTACAAAGTACAAGAGGCCGCCGACGGTAAAGCAGCCTTGGATATGGTGCGTAATTACAAGCCAGATCTTATCATTTTAGATGTAATGATGCCCGAGATAAATGGGTTTGATGTGGCCGCGGTACTTAAGAACGATCCGGCAACAATGGACATACCGATCATTATACTTTCAATTGTTCAGGACAAAGAGAGAGGTCTGAGAATTGGTGTTGACCGTTACCTGACCAAGCCAATAGATACCAAACAATTGTTCCTTGATATCGATACGCTTTTGGAACAAGGTGTATCCAAAAAGAAAGTAATGGTTGTGGATCAAGATGCTTCCGCCGTTAAATCGTTGTCCGAGGTTTTAAGCGCGCGTGGGTATAATGTATTAGAGAGTAATTCAGAAAATCTAATGGCATCGGCAAAGGAAAACCAACCTGATATTATCATGCTCAATGCCCTTAACAGTGATGATCAAAAATTGATAAAAGAAATCAAACTTCAAAAAGGTATGGAAAACGTAATGTTTTTCATTTATGAATAATAAAAAGAAAACATTAAGCAATACATGGACAAAAAAATATTAATAGTTGATGACGAGGCACATATTCGAATGCTAATAGAACAGACACTAGAGGAATTGGAGGATGAGGGAATTGAGTTACTTTTTGCAGAAAATGGGCAACAAGCATTGGATGTGATAAAGACTGAAAAACCCAACTTGGTATTCCTTGATGTGATGATGCCTAAAATGAATGGTATGGAAGTGTGTCATACAGCTAAAAAAGAATTAGGTCTCAGCCAAGTTTATATCATATTGTTAACGGCCAAAGGTCAGGAAGTGGATAGACAAAAAGGATTGGAAATGGGAGCGAGACCGCTATATGACCAAACCTTTTGATCCTGACGAAATGCTTTCTATTGCCAAAGAAATTATTGGATAATACATGGAAACACCAAATGACGCAGCTATTCTCGCAAGAATTTTAAAGGGGATCTTTAAAACCAATGTTTCCACAGCGGTTTTGGTGAATAATCTTGCTGTCGATTTTGGCATTGACTACTGTGTAATGATTGGTGAAAAACCAATTGCCGGGAAAACACTGTATAACGGCCATACCTTTAATCTTGAAGAGGAAAATCTGACCTATGGTGTACTCATAACAAGTTCCCTGGGCTATGGAAAGCATTTAGCCGAAACCATAAGGGTATTGGTTCAAAAAGAATTTGAGAAAAAAAGGATTGCTACCGAGGTGTTGGGACTGTACCGTGAAATTAATATGATCTATAATTTTAGTGAACTTATCGCTGAAAAAATAGATGATGTATCCATTGCCGAAACCGCGCTTCAAGAAGCTTCACAAATAATTACCTCGACCCATGGTGTGTTTTTTATGCTAGACCCGGTAGTGAATACGGTTTCTGAATTAGCAGCTTTCGGAAAAAACCCGGCCGATTATGAAGTTTCGGGCCAGTATCAGATTCTAAAAGGGCTAATAGAAAAAGGCAATGCCGCAATAGTTCCGCCCAAGTCAATTGAAAGCAATCCGTCACTTAGACATTTGAAATCTGTCATGTTTGCCCCATTGCGCGTAAAGCATAGAACCTTAGGGCTAATTATTTTGGGACATTCCTTTGAAAAAGACTATACAGCCGCTGAATTAAAATTGCTCACCACGATAGCGCTTCAATCAGCCGCGGCGATTGAAAGTGCCCAGTTGTACCAAAAGGGGCTTCGGGAAGCAAGAGAAAGGGAAGAAGCCATTAGGGTTATACATGAGGCCAGTCAAAAATTTGTGCCACACACGTTCATTCAATCTTTAGGAAAAAATACGATTACCGAGGTGGCTTTAGGTGATCTTGTTGAACGTGAAGTAACGGTAATGTTCGTAGACATAAGGGGTTTTACCACACTATCAGAAACTATGGTCCCGAAGGAAAATTTCTATTTTATCAATTCCTTTAATAAAAGAATGGGACCCATCATACGAAAAAATGAGGGTCTCATAATGCAATATCTCGGAGACGGTTTTATGGCCTTATTTCCTAAAGGGCCACAAGCGGCATTGCGCGCGGCCGTAGCCATGCAAGCTGAACTACAGGAATACAACAAATTACGATTGGAAAAGGGACGATTGCCTGTAAATATGGGTGTCGGAATGCAAAATGGGCCATTGGTCATGGGCATAACCGGGGATGATGAACGCATGGATGCCGCCATAATTGCAGATACCGTAAATACCGCAGCAAGAATTGAAGGATTATCAAAGTATTATGGTACCTCTATTTTGCTTACGGGGCATTGCATTGAACAACTTACAGATGCCACTGAATTTCACTTTAGGTATTTGGGGCCTGTAAAGGTAAAAGGCAAAGATCAGCCTGTTGAACTCTATGAATGTATAAATGGCGATACGCCCAATTTGATGAAACACAAAATAGATACTTTGAAAACTTTTGAAAATGCCATGGACCTATACTTTAACAAGGAGTTTGCCATGGCGGCGGTTACATTTCAAAAAGTGGTAAAAAAGAATGACCAAGATTATACTTCCAATTTATTCTTAAATCGCTCGGCCCATTTAATTACCAAAGAAATTGAGGATGACTGGCGAGGAGTTGAGGCAATGGATCAAAAATAGAATGGATAAAACCGAAAAAAACAATAGTATGTCAGATGAACCATTTGTTTTAGCTATCAAATTAAATAACCTGACCTATTCAGAGCCTGGAAATTTCCAGGTTTTGTTATGAGAAACCCAAACATATATTTTAGATATTAAGTTTCTAAAAAAGAAAGAATAATAGACAACCTTAAAACCACACGATCATGAAAAGAAGAACATTCACAAAATTAACCGGGTTAAGTGCAATGGCCATAACGACCACTGGCTTTATCAAGTTCAATGGCGAATCTTACGTAGGGGATTGCGAAACAACAACCGATATTTTAGGGCCCTTTTATAGGCCAAATAGTCCCATGCGAAATAATTTAGTGATTGGGGGTATGCCGGGAAAACTGGTGGAACTATCCGGTGTCGTGCGACATAAAGATTGCACAACTCCTTATGAGAACGCAAAAATAGAGTTATGGCATTGTTCATCGGAAGAAGTCTATGACAACGATTCAGATGAATATAGATATCGTGGTACGACAAATTGTGATGAAAATGGCAAATACAGTTTTCAAACTCAAATGCCCGTTCCCTATGATGCAGGCGGTGGACTCCTTAGACCAGCACATTTTCACATGATGGTGTCCGCCCCGGGCTATCAAAGCTTGGTAACCCAAATTTATTTTTCAGGGGACCCTTATCTTGAGAAGGATGCGTCTTCCGCATCTGCCGAGGCTAAAAACAGAATACTTGAAGTAACCGAGGAAAATGGTATGCTGAAGGTTTTTTTTGATTGCAATATGAACGAACGCTTAAAGGTTTCTTATGAATCTCTTTCCCAAATTACCGGAGCCTATAAAAATGATGATACCGGAAAAGTAAGTGCGCTTTTTGAAAAAGACGGCCTCTTATGGCTACAGAATGAAGTTTTTGGCCAGAGTTTTGACTATGTTGGGGAAAACAGGTTTGAATACCCTGGAATGACCGCTGGAACCTATGTTACCCTCCAATTTTATCTTAATACCAAAGAGCCCATAAAATTAATGGTGACCACGGCTTGGGAAGTAGGAAAGGAAACTGTGGAATCACTAACAAAGGTCTGATTTTTGAACTTTTGATAAACCTGCCTCCTTTATACTTATTCACATTTCCAAAAATTGACCTCTTGCGGCCATTTTTCGTCATTTCCATTTGTCACGCCGCAAAATATGGCTACTGTGTAATAATAGAATTGGAACGGAAGGGAGTCATGGGCAATCCCCCTCGTTCGATTGTAAAAGCCTCTCCTCCTTTAAGGGGGTTGAGGGATTGGCAAAGTGATATGAAAAAAAAAGTGACCCAATGATCAAATTCTTTAGAAAAATCAGACAGAGCTTAATCGCACAAGGAAATCTGAAGAGATACCTACTTTATGCCTTCGGAGAGATTCTTCTTGTAGTCATTGGAATACTCATCGCCCTACAGATCAATGAATGGAATCAAAACAGGGTTAACGCCACAGAAGAACGGCGCATTTTTCAGGACATAACAGATGAATTTCAACTCTACCAATTTCTTTGTGACAACGGTATTAAAACCTGGGACACAGTAACTGCAAGTGCCGATAATTTATTGCTGATCATCAACAATCCTACGATTCGACCTCCTGATGAAAGATTGGATATGTACATTCATCAGTTGACCTTAAATTGGATATCGGGCACTTCTGCCACCATATATGATGTTTTGGGCGGTTCCGGAGATCTTGCCTTAATTTCCTCCGCTTCAGTTCGAAATGGTTTGGTCGTTTTAAAAAACCACATGGAGCATCTGAAGCAGTTTGAAGAATTTAATGCAAGTTTTGTAGACCAACAAGTGCGCCCTTTCCTCAATCGCTCAGCGGATCGAACTGGCATCCGTTCTACCCTAAAGGGAAATCAATTGAATTTTACCCGTCATGCATCCCCCTTTACCTCTTCTTATGACGAACTACTTAAAAGTAGGGAGTTTGCCAATCTATTGGTGGATCTTATCTACTATTCCCAAAGACAGATTAGTGCCTACAAAAGACTGGAGACTCAAATGGCTCAAATAGACTCACTTATTCTGACCAAATACCCTTCTATGGTGGCTAAACCATATATACCTAAACAAAACTAAACTATGCAGTCATGATCAAATTATTTCGAGCCATCCGCCAAAACCTCCTTGTGGAGAATCGCTATCGGAGATATTTGCTTTATGCCATTGGCGAAATTGTATTGGTGGTCATGGGTATTCTCATTGCGTTACAAATTAATAATTGGAACGAGGAGAAGAAACACCAAAAAGAATTACAGGTCAAGGTGCAGGCGGTCCTGTTAGATATGCGTGAAAATGATGCACACATCAAGGGAATCCTCAAAGATTTAAAGAAACAGAACCAAGCAGCGGATTATATCATCCCTATCATGGAATCTGAATTGAAAATCATTCAGGATTCGTTGAAGTTCATCATGGATTTTAACTCCTTTACTACTACCCCTATTTTTACCCAAAGAAACAATACGTGGGATTTTCTTAATACCAACGGCATGGTAACGGAATTAAATGATCCACAATTAGTGCTTTTATTACAAGAGTTTTACGACAACTTTAATGATTTATCCATCAATTTCACCAACTCCTCCAATCCCGTGCGTCTTGAGCTTCGAGAATTAAAATACGAACTTTTCAAGAATTCTGAACATCGAAAATTTTTTCCCTCTAATAATCCTGTAGCTCCCAATAAAGAGGTTTACAAAGCTATTTTCAACGACAAAAGGGTGTTGCCCTTGTGCCGCTTTATTGGTAGTACGGCCACCTATTTTGAGGCGGAGCTAAAGAAATTAGATGAAAAGGCAGTTGACATCATCACCTACTTAGAAACAAATTACCAAGCCATTTGACC
Organism: uncultured Flavobacteriaceae bacterium; assembly: GCA_963703125.1. Classification (GTDB taxonomy): domain Bacteria; phylum Bacteroidota; class Bacteroidia; order Flavobacteriales; family Flavobacteriaceae; genus MFD04716-140. Next base: position 149,138 of record OY969790.1, read on the forward strand.
ATGATTAAATTCTTCCGTAAAATCCGCCAAAACCTAATCACCGAGGGCAAAACCACTAAATACTTTAAATATGCTATTGGCGAAATTGTGTTGGTGGTCATTGGAATACTCATCGCCCTACAGATCAATAATTGGAACGAGGTACAAAAAAGCAAAGAATTAGAAATGAGTTATCTTGAAAACCTAAAAGAGGACGTAAAATTGGACTCGCTATATTTCGAAAGAGGCTGGTTTACAAACGCCGGTAAAAAAATAGAGGGACTTACAAAAGCAAAAAAATATTATTTGGATGGCATAGTACCTCCCGATACTATTTCTTTTATAAACGATATTGCATACGGTGGCATTTATGGTATTGGAGGAATAAACCCAAACTCTAGAACGTACAAGGAGTTGGTAAGCACTGGAAATATTAGCCTGATCTCTAATCAAGACATTCGTGAAAAAATAGTTGGATACTATCTCAATACAGATTTTTTGTCCAGCTATGCTTCCAATTTACAAAGTGGATATCCACATTTTATAAATTCTTATAAGGTTTATAATCCAAAAACCCGTGATAGTATACATAGTGATGAAATTCCTATTCTCTTGAAAAAAATGCGAGATGATGAATTTTATGCGCTAGTAAATAAAGAATTGACTTACGCTTACTCAATATTGAACCGACTAGAGCGGTCTAAAAAAGAGTCTTCCCTGTTATATCAAAAAATAGAGAAATACTTAAAAATTGAAAATCCCAAATAATATGATTTACAAAAAATTCCATTTATGAAACTGATAGCCAATGATAAAATTCTTCATGGGCCTAACGTAAAAAAACAGTCCAGTGTATTGTTTTAGTGAAGGAGCCAGCTTGCCGCGTTGGCTTAATAATTAAAAATATGATAAAAATATTTAGAAATCTTCGAAAGCAATTGCTGACGCAGGGCAAAACCTCAAAATATCTCAAATACGCTATTGGCGAAATCGTTCTTGTGGTAATTGGGATTTTGATTGCGCTAAAGATAAACACGTGGAATCAGGACCAACAGAACAAAAAGCAAGAACAGCAACTATTACAACAATTACTCATAGAGTATAACAGTAATTTGGAACAAATAAACTCCAAAATATTTTTAAGAAACGAAGGCATCCATTCAGGCATAAAATTACTCTCTTACAGAAGTTTAAATGACCAAGAAATCCAATATGATAGTGTTAACAGACATTTATCAAGATTAATTAATCGTCCCACATTCGATCCGGAATTAGGAGTTACTTCTGAACTTACCAATTCTGGAAAACTTTATATACTTTCTAACGCCGTGCTTAGAAATAAGATTTCAGCATTTCCAAGCTCATTAAGTGAATTACGTGAAGAAGAAATTGTCATTTTAAATTTAGTCGAAGAACGCTTTAATCCCTTTTTAATGGAGCATTACCAAATTGGTCGTGTAATGTCCGAATTTTTAGATGATGAACAAATTAGGTCAAAAGTTACAATAACAGAATCTTCAAAAGGAAAATCCATTAAAGATTTATTTCCGCCAGATAATCCAAAACCTTTATTGACCCATCCGAATTTTGAAGACTATATAAGCATCATAATTTCTAACACTACCTATACCAATGACCAATCTATAGGTGTGAAACTAAAAATCGAAGAAATCGTCTCATTAATAAAAAAAGAAAAAACTGATTAACTAACCAATAATAAAACTCTTACAGGGCCTAATGTAAAAAACTATCCACTGGACTGTTTTAGTAAAGGAGCCGTCTTGCCGCGTTGGCTTAATAATTAAAACTATGATAAAAAAATTTAGAAATCTTCGAAAACAATTGCTGATGCAAGGCAAAACTTCAAAATATATCAAATACGCCATTGGCGAGATCATCCTTGTGGTCATTGGGATTTTGATTGCCTTGCAGATCAATAATTGGAACGAGAATAGAAAAGATACTATTGAAGAAAAAGCCATTTTAGAAAGCCTTTATGAAAACTTGATCCAGGCGAAAAAACAATCAGAACTGCTTATTTTCGAAGAAGCCACTTTAAAACAAAGACTCATACGTATTTTAGGAATTGATCCCAACCATACCATAAATGATATGGAAAAGATTCCAGATTCAATTTTCGAAAGTGCCGTGTGGGATCTTCAAAGTGACCAACCTACTTTTAATTCTTACATTAATTTGAAGAATACCAATAAACTAAGCTTGATTAAAAACAAAAAAATAAATTCAAAGTTTACCGATTTGGAATTTAGGTTGAACAAACTCAATGATATTCTTGAAGATAGGTTAAGTGTGCATCAAATTCGCATAGATGATATATTGGAGATAGATATTAATTTCATTCCATTGGTTAAATCAAACATTCCAACTATAGCTATTGATTCTGAATCCCAAAATAATTACAATCAAATTCTACAAGATAAAAGAATTAGAAATCTTCTTGGCATGAAATTGACCTTTACCCAAGATGTAATCGATCGTCGAGAAAATCTAGATAAAGAAATCACCGATTTAATAAGTCTTATAAAATCTGAACAGAAAAAATAGAATAACAATCAATGATAAGACTCTTCCAGGGCCTAACGTAAAAAAACAGTCCAGTGGACTGTTTTAGTGAAGGAGCCAGCTTGCTGCGTTGGCTTAATAATTAAACCTATGATAAAAATATTTAGAAATCTTCGAAAACAATTGCTGACAGAGGGCAAAACTACCAAATACCTGAAATACGCTATTGGCGAAATCATTCATGTGGTCATCGGAATCTTGATAGCCTTGCAGATCAATAACTGGAATGAAAGAAAGAAAATCAATGCTTCCTTAGCAGAACATTTAATAATTCTCAAACAAAATTTATTGGAAGACAAAGCACAGCTTGAAGTTTTGAATCAAAACATGATCGATAATTATAACTATGCCGATTCATTGATGATGCAGTTCAAGACCCTAATCCCAATTGATGGGAAGACCACTAAATATTTGGGGAAATTGATTTTAGAGTACCAGTTTAGACCCAATACCAATGCCATGGAAACCATGATGCAATCCAATGAAATTCCCTTTATAAGGCCACAACTGCAAAAAGAGATCCTTGATTATTATGCCCTTATTGAAAGCACTAAGGAACGTGAACAAATATCCAACAATCAGATTCAAAGTAAATACGAAAACTATATCAATGAGAACTACCCTGAAGTTTTCCAGAAAAACAGTCAGTGGGAATTTGTTAACGCCTATTACCGAAATGATCCAAGACCCCTTATACCCATTGACAATTTTACCTTTTTGAGTGACAAAAAATTGGAGTCCTTGGTTACCTCTCGGTATTTTCAAAGCAGTGCACTCAAAAAGTTTTATGCAGACCTAATAGATAACTTAGGCAAGATATTAAAGACGTTGTCTTCGGAAAAAGAGGGTAATCTGTAAGTAATTCTTTCAAATGTCCCGATAAAATGTCAACCCATTTTGAAAAGGATCATAAAACGCAAATTCCTTGGTACCCCAAGCTGTTTCCCTAAGCAGCGTATGGGAATGAAAGACATCTTTTTCCGATAGTTCATCATAAAACAACTCAATGTTTTGTGTCACTATGCGTAACATAGGCCTGTCAATTTCCAAATCCCATTCTTTTGCATCGTGCCATTGCAAATGAATTTCTATGGCATCCTTAATGATGCCGGCATATTTAGGATTTTTCGAATCATCGCAAAAGCGATTCTAAAACCCAATCGGTTCACATAAAAATCCAACGCCTCAACAACATCCCAAACAGGAAGTACGGGATGTATTTGGTGTAAATATCCTTTTGGTTCCATTTCGTGAAAATACAAAAAGCAATAAAAGGGACGGACAAGAAAAGAGGGTTCCCTATATTTTACACTTCCAAGAAGTTATAAAATTAACCAATATGATTATCTTCATAACTTCATTTCAAATAAAGAAACCAAACTATGAAAATCGTTGCCAAACTCCTCTTTTTCCTATGTATCTCAGCTACTTCGGTGGCACAGGTATCCTCTAATCTTGAGCTTACCGACATCTTTAATATGGAATATGTGTCCGACCCACAAATTTCCCCCGATGGAAGTATGATTATCTACGTGCGGAACTTTAAGGACATCATGACCGATAAAAATCTATCCAATCTTTGGATGATAAACTTTGACGGATCGCAAAACCGGCCTTTGACCATCGGAAACCACAACGATTTCTACCCCCGATGGTCCCATGATGGAAAGAAAATCATCTTTAAGTCGAACATGGCCGATGGCAAGATGAAGCTTTATATGATGTGGCTTGACACCAAGGAAATAGCTCCTTTGACCAATACCCCCAAGGCTCCCGGTGCGGTCAGTTGGTCCCATGACGACCGCTATTTGGCATTTACAATGTTCGTTCCCGAGACCGAGGAGTCTATCGTAAAAATGCCCGCCAAACCCGAAGGTGCCCAATGGAACACCCCGCCTACCTACATCGACAAACTGAATTATAGGGGTGACGGCCAAGGCTATATTAAAGGTGGCCATGACCAATTATTTACCTTATCCATTGATGGTGGTACCCCAAAACAACTGACAACTTCAAAATTTGACCATGGTGCCCCCATATGGTCCAAAGATGATAAAAGCCTATATTTTTCGGCAAATTTTAATCCAGATGAAGATCTTGAACCGGCAGATAGCGAAATCTATTCCCTGAATCTTTCTACGGCAAAAATAACCTCCTTGACCAGCCGATACGGTCCGGATAGCTCTCCTTTACTTTCCCCCGATGGAAAACAAATCGCCTATACGGGTTACGATGATGAATTGCAAGGCTATCAAATTACGGAATTGTACGTAATGAATGCCGACGGCTCAAACAGCAAAATACTGACCGCAAATTTTGATAGGGACGTAACCGATGCCCATTGGGCGCAAGACGGGAAAGGTCTTTATTTTCAATATGACGAGAAGGGAGATTCCAAAATAGGCCATATTACCTTGGATGGAAAAATAACGACTCTCGCAGCTGGTCTTGGAGGACTATCATTGGGACGACCTTACAATGCGGCCGCCTATTCCGTTTCTAACAACGCACGTTTCGCCTATACCTTGGGAGGAACACAACACCCGGCCGACCTGGCTGCCGCCGATAAAAAGGGGACAAAACGACTCACCTTTGTGAACGATGATGTTTTTTCTTTCCGAAAGTTGGGCAAAGTAGAAGAAATTTGGTGGGAATCTTCGTTCGACCAACGAAAAATTCAGGGATGGATCGTAACCCCGCCCGATCTTGACCCTACTAAAAAGTATCCTTTTATCCTAGAAATTCATGGCGGCCCTTTTCAAAGTTATGGATCGGTATACAGTGCCGAAATACAGGCCTACGCGGCAGCGGGCTATGTGGTATTGTATAGCAATCCACGTGGGAGCACCAGTTACGGTGCAGAGTTTGGTAATTTGATCCACCATGACTATCCAAACCATGATTATGAGGATTTGATGAGTGGTGTCGATGCCGTTTTGGAAAAAGGCTATGTAGATATCGAAAATCTGTTTGTTACCGGTGGTAGTGGTGGTGGGGTACTGACCGCATGGATCGTAGGCAAAACGGATCGGTTTAAGGCTGCGGTCGTGGCCAAACCCGTTATCAATTGGGCCAGTTTTGTTTTATATGCCGATGGTGCCGCCTTCTTCTCCAAATATTGGTTCGGCAAAAAACCTTGGGAAGACCCTGAAAGCTATTTTAAACGTTCGCCGCTCTCCTATGTTGGCAATGTAACCACCCCGACCATGTTGTTGACCGGGGAAGAGGACTTCAGGACCCCAATAGCCGAATCCGAACAATTCTATACCGCACTGAAATTAGAGGGTGTGGAAACGGCAATGGTACGTATACCGGGAGCGGGTCATGGCATTGCCGATAGACCGAGCAATCTTGTAGCTAAAATTGCCAGTGTATTGGCATGGTTCGAAAAACATAAAACCTCAAAGTAAGCCAATGAAAAAAGTACAACTAGTATTGGTCTGCGGACTATTTTTCCTAAGCGCGCAAAATTACGGCCAAAACGTAAAGATATTGACGTACAACATAAAATATGACAATGTAAATGACACCGTGAACAATTGGAACGACCGAAAAATGGCCATGGCGCACCAGATCAAAAAGCATGATCCCTCATTTGTGGGTATGCAGGAAGTTCTGGTAAGTCAATTGAACTACCTTGCCAATGCGCTTGCCGATTTTGACCATATTGGCGTTGGCAGGGATGATGGAAAGGATAAGGGTGAGTTCTCCCCTATTTTCTACAATTCCAAAAAATATAAGCTGTTAAATTCGGGCACTTTCTGGCTTTCCAAAACGCCCGATACAGTATCAAAAGGTTGGGACGCAGCTTTAGAGCGAATTTGCACCTATGGGCTTTTTGAGGATATGAAATCTAAAAAGCAAATCTGGGTCTTTAATACCCATTTTGACCACCGTGGGGTCATGGCACGTAAAAAATCGGCTGCATTGATCCTCAAAAAAATCAAGAAGATCAATTCCGACAATCTCCCTGTAATATTAATGGGGGACTTTAACCTAACGCCCAATGAGAAGCCCATAAGCTTGATCAAAAAGGTTTTAAAGGACAGTAAGGAAATTTCGAAATCAACGGCGGAAGGACCGGTTGGGACTTTTAACGGTTTCAACCTTTCGGACCCCATTGGTAACCGCATAGACTATATTTTCGTTAAAGGTTTTGAGGTCGAGACTTATGAACACCTTAACGAACGTCTTGAAAATGGCAAATTTATTTCTGACCATTTGCCTGTTTTGATTTCAGTGAAATGAAAAATTTAAATGACCAATTTTCAAGACAGTCCGCCACCTATAAAAAATATAGGCCACTATATCCCATAGAACTATATGAAGAGATACTAGACTTAACGCCAGGTAGAAACGAATGTTGGGACTGTGGAACAGGGAACGGTCAAGTGGCACAAATTCTCTCTCAATATTTTGAAAGGGTCATGGCCAGTGATATCAGCAAGAATCAAATATCAAATTCCGTTAAAGCCCCAAACATTACGTATAGTGTGGAAAGAGCCGAGAACAGCTCTTTTCTTGATAACCAATTCGACCTGATTACGGTTGCCCAGGCAATACATTGGTTCGATTTTAAAGCTTTTAATAAAGAAGCCAAGCGAGTTCTCAAAGATGGGGGCATCATTGCCGTTTGGGGATACGGACTTCTACATGTTGATGATGCCATTGACAAACTGATCCATAAGTTTTATAATCAGATCGTCGGCCCATATTGGCCAAAGGAACGAGGACATATTGACAATGAATATACATCCATACTATTTCAATTTACCGAGATGAAACCGAAAAACGAATATGAGATCAAAACCAATTGGTCATTGGGCGAACTGGAAGGTTACTTCAATTCATGGTCAAGCGTTCAAAATTACATCCAAACAAATGCCGATAACCCGGTGAATTGGATCATGGAAAGCTTAAAAGACCTTTGGCCAAGGTCTGTTAAAAAAGAAGTGCTGTTTCCTATTTTTACAAGGATCGGACGAAACCAGAAATAGAAATTGCATGTACACACCTCAGCACTATAAAAAAACAGACCTTGCCGAAATAAAAGATTTTCTGGCAAGCAATAGTTTCGGAATCTTGGTCAATCAAATAAACGGAAAGCCCTGGGCAACGCACATTCCCTTGGAATTGGACATGCTTGAAAGTGGCAAAGAAATTCTAGTCGGTCATATATCAAAAGCCAACCCTCAATGGAAAAATTTTGAAAATGCCGACCAAGTGCTCTGCATTTTCAATGGGCCACATAGTTATATTTCTTCCTCCTGGTACAAAGAGGAAGAAGTGCCCACTTGGAACTACATTGCAGTGCATGTCTATGGAACCATAAAAATACTGGATGAAGCGGCCGTATTGGCCTCGCTCCATAAACTAGTTGATAAATATGAAAAGGGCTCGAAAAACCCAATTTCAATAAATGACATGTCAAAAAACACCATGCGTCAAATAAAGGGAATAGTGGGTTTCCAAATATCGGTTGATGAGATCCAGGCCACATATAAACTATCGCAGACACGTCCGGAAGATCACCCCAAAATCATAAGTGAACTCGAGGAAATCGATAATTCAGGGAGCAAGGAAATCGCTAAATGTATGAGAAAATAGTTTCAATGCATTGGTTTTTAATTATATGTGAAATAATACTTACATTTAAAAAACCGATACCCTGATGATACATAACAGATTTTGGCAGGCCTTTTTCGCCATTGCCCCAATTGTTACAATGATCGTTGCTATTGCCGGCTATATAATTTTTATCATTTCAACGATAGGAAACTTTCAGGAAACTGAATCTTCAGGTAATGTGTCAGCCTCCATTATACTGGGCAATATGGTCATTTTTTTTATTTTAATTATGCTAGCCGTTCTTTTTTCAATATTGAGTTTAATATTTTATATTGTTCATGCAGTTCAAAATCCGAATCTCATAGAGCACAATCTCCTGTTGGTCTGGATCCTCCTGTTTGTCTTTGTGAGTGGTATTGGTCAGTTGATTTATTGGATTATTGAGATTTTGAACAAAAGAAAAATTACACCAAAAGTTGAATAAAAACATGTCGACCAGAAGATCCTTTATAAAAAAAACCGCATTTGGCACCCTAGCATTGACTTCAACCCGTTTTTTGGCACAAACCGTAAAATATCCATTCAATAACCACATGGTTTCAGAACCGAAAATATCATTGGCCCAATGGTCAATGCACCGTGCATTGGAAAAGGGTGAAATCAAAGCCGTAGATTTTGCCCAAATCGCTAAAAATGAATACGGTATCCAAGCCATTGAATATGTTAACCAGTTTTATGTTGACATGGCCAGCAGTACGAAATTCTGGTCCCAAATGAGAACTAGGGCCGAAAATGAAGGTGTAAAGAGCTTATTGATAATGGTTGATAATGAAGGTAATCTTGGCGACCCGAACGATGCTGCAAGGTCGTTGGCCATACAAAACCACTACAAGTGGATCCATGCGGCCAAAATCTTAGGTTGTCATTCAATTCGAGTAAATGCTTTTGGAAAAGGAAGCAAGCGGGAATTACATGAAGCATTAATTGATGGCTTGGGCAATTTGGCAAACTATGGTGCAAAGGAGAATATAAATGTCTTGGTTGAAAACCATGGCCTACATACTTCCGACGGTAAATTTATTGTGGGCATTCTGAATGAAGTCAATAATCCATTTCTGGGAACATTGCCCGATTTTGGAAACTGGTGTCTAACAGCGGAATGGGGAAGTACTCAAAACAATAAATGCCATGAAGTTTATGATCGTTATCAGGGCATTTCAGAATTTCTACCCTTTGCAAAAGGGGTAAGTGCCAAATCCTATTCCTTTGGAAATGATGGAAACGAAACTATTATCGATTATAAGAAAATGCTCCAAATTGTTAAAAATTCAGGGTTTGAAGGCTATATAGGAATTGAATTTGAGGGAGATAATATGGGAGAACCTGAAGGGATTAGAGCAACCAAAGCGTTGATAGAGAACGTTTGGAAAACATTGGATTAAAAAACCGTACCATGGCATATGATGATTTTTAGCGGACCGAATTCGACGGGTTTTAAAGCAAAAATCCGTGCCTTTCAACGAAAAGAAAATGATGGGCGGACTCTGTTTTATGGTTGATGAAAAAATGTGCTTTGGTCTGGACACAGATAAAAAAAATGGATCGGCACGTCTTATGGCAAGAGTCGGACCCGATCATTACGGAAGTGCCTTAAAAAAGCCGCATTGTACACCCATGGATTTTACTGGTCGCCCAATGAACGGGTATGTATTTGTTTCGGCGGAAGGCCTAGATATGGACAACGAATTGGATTACTGGATACAATTGTGCCTTGATTTTAACCCCATGGCCAAAAGCAGCAAAAGTAAACTGCAAAAAAGTAACGTTACCTAATCTTTATTAGGTCATCAAATCATGCAATAGTATGTTTTAAAGGTTATCCAACTGGTTACTGCTTTTATCTTGACTTATGGTCCAAAAGAAGCCCACAAAGAAGAAAGTGTCCGCAGTGGGTTGTATTGCCCTTCGCTCAAAAATTCCATCCATGTTCGGTGAATTGGCATACTGATAACCGCTAACATTATTGAATCCTGCAAGGTTGCTCACTGAAAAATAAAGGATTTTCTGAGGTGATAACAGATATGCCCAATTGAGGCTAATATTGTTATAGCTTTTGGTCTTTTCAGAAAGAAAGCCTGTTGTATTTGGGTTGTCATAGGGCCTGCCGGAGGCAAACGAGTATGATAAGCCCAATTGTGAGCGCCAATCTTCTACCCAATATTTGGTTATTACGGATAAGTTGTGCTTGGCAGCAAAATTTGGGCTAGCTTTTTCCCTAAAGTTCAAATAATCGCGCTCCGTGTCCAGATAGGAATAAGAAACCCAATAATCCAAATTCTTTATGTTCTTGTTATCCCGCCAAAAAATATCCAATCCCTTGGCATAACCACTTCCTAAATTTGAAAAATTGGAATCAAATTGTGCCAATTCGGAATCATACTTTACCAAATTACGATACTCTTTATAGTACGCTTCTGCCCTAAACGTTTTACCATCCCCAGAATATTGATAATTAAGAATATAATGGGATGTTCTTTCGGCATCAAGATTCGGGTCGAATTTAGAGTATTCAGTTAAAGGATTCTGGTAAAAGTTACCATAGGCCAAGGAAAATTGCCCCTTATCACTGCCCTTATAAGCGATAGAAATACGGGGAGACAAATTGAAATCATCAATCAATGTGGAATATTCACCGCGTACCCCCAATTTCATTGCCAAACGATTGCTGAAATAAATGTCACCTTCAGTAAAAAAGGCAGTAAGGTTGTCTTTTGACTCCGTATTGAAAACAAATCCATCAAAGGAATTGTAGCCATCCCTATAGTTCAAATTAAAATTTTCCAGCCCAAAATCAAGATGATACCGATTGCTATAATTTTTACCGACCTTTAATTTCAAGTGTGTTGCTATTTCTTCCGTATTTACTTTATCCCTTTGGATCCTGATGTCGTCTTTATTTACTGAAGCACTTGCTCCCCCGTTTATTGACCATCCATCGTTCAAAAAATGCTTGTAAGATGAGTTTAGATAAAAGTTATTGTTCTTTAACCGAAAGTTTACAAAATCGGAATAATTGATATCTTCCTGTTCTATATCAAGATTGGCATAATTAAAACCGGTGTAAAATTTAAACAACCCATTTTCGGATTTACTTCGAAACACGGCCTCCCCGGAGACAGATTCATAGGGCTTGTTCCAACGAGCACCTTGATCTGAAGGTATTATTGTTTGATAAGGTGCCAGATTAATATAAGAAGTATTTAGACTCAAGGATTTATTGCCCCAAATTTCCGTATGTCCTACGGTTCCGCCAACCGTCATAATTCCTATGTCGGTTTTTTCTTGATCGGGCACATCCGTCGTGTTCAAAAGCAGAACACTTGACAATGCTTGTCCGTATTCTGCCGAATACCCTCCTGTGCTAAAAGTAATTCCTTTAAAAAGAAACGGAGAAAACCGCCCTCGGGTCGGTATGTTGTTTGCGGTTGCACTGAAAGGCTGAAAAACCCTTAAACCGTCAATAAAAACTTGGGTTTCCCCTGCTGCCCCGCCTCGCACGAAAAGCCTGCCATCCTCGTTCACCGTTGATGTTCCTGGTAAAGTCTGAAGTGCAGCAACGAAATCGCCAACAGCACCGGCAGTAGTCACAATATCCAATGGTTTTAACACAGATACCTTTGAATTATCCCCAGCCTGAAAAGAACCTGCGGTCAATGTAACTCCGGTAAGTTGGTTTATAGCCTCGTCTAATTGAACATCCAAATTCTTTAAAAATGAAATATCGCCTGTTTGCATATAGGTCTCATAAGATATCATTGAAATAATCAAAGTTTGAGTGCCTGTTTCTGTTGTTTCGAAAGTAAATTTCCCCTCAGCGTCCGTAGATGTGCCATCATAGGTACCTTCCAAGTAAACATTGGCACCTTCAATAGGCTGTTTCCTGGTGTCTGTCACTACCCCTGAAATAGTGGTTTGGGAAAAGGTGAAGGTTGTGAAAAGTAAAACTGTTAGTTGCAATATTTTTATCATGACCGTATGTTTAATTGATGATGCAAAAATGCAATCACTTAGTAGGTCATCATAATCAAGTTCACCGAACTGTTATTTAAAGAGTCTGAATTGTAACTAAAATTTCAAACTACAATTGAGTAGCCTATTTCAACAGTTGGGAAAGTTGTTTTTCAATTTGCTTTATGCCCGCTGCATCTTTGAGGTATCATAAACAACTAAAAACAATATCATGAAAAAACTAGGACTTATTTTAGGATTGCTTCTTATTACATTTAGTACCCATGCTCAGGAAGAAAACGGTGTTATGGTCACAGTGACCATTGAAAATGTGCTATCAGATAGCGGCACCATTCTGGGATCTCTACATACTGCTGATACCTTTATGAAAGGCCCAGGCATTGAGAATGCTGCAGTTAAAGCAAACCCTGGAGAGGTAATGCTTACGTTTAAGAATGTGAAACCTGGAACGTATGCCATGATGGTCATTCATGACACCAATGACAATCACCGGATGGATATGGAACCCAATGGAATGCCCAAGGAAAGCTATGGTACCTCGGGAGAGATTGAACTTTATGGACCACCCACATTTGAAGGGTCGAAGTTTGAAGTTGGGAATACTGATTTAGATATAAGTATACGATTTTAATAGATAGATTAAAAATAAAGATCACATCTTGTTGCTGTGATCTTTATTTTTGCTTTTAAATTAGGAACTATATTTCCTCCGCCAACCAGGCTTTCATCATCCAAACTGTTTTCTCCTGTTCGGTAATAAAATCGCTCATCATACTATTGGTTCCTTCATCATTTGCCTCATCCGAACCTTTTAAGATCTTACGTTCCAATATCAATAGTTCATGCAGAGAGTCAACAATCAATCTAATCGCAACTTCATCCTGTGTAATATTCTTACCTACGGGCACCTTTGATTTTTTGATATAATCCTCGAAGGTGTGCATCGGTACACCCCCTAAGGTGAGTATCCGTTCAGCAATTAAATCCACTTTTAAATTGGCATCGGTGTAAAGTTCCTCAAACCTAATATGCAAATCAAAAAAACGCTTGCCCTTAATATTCCAATGAATTCCCCTAAGATTTTGATAATACCTTTGAAAATTGGCAAGAAGAACATTTAAATCATCACTTAACTCCTTTGATTTTGTGGCACTTAAGCCTATGCTATTTAGTTTCATACGCGTCAATATTAAAATTTGATATAAATTTACCAAATAACAACGCGCCATTTGTATAAAGTTTATTGATAGTTTTTATATTTTTATAGCCCAAAACAATACTCATGACCATTACGCAATTACAATACGTTTTAGCCGTAGCTGAATATCAAAACTTTACACTAGCCGCAGAGAAAAGCTTTGTTACGCAACCAACACTGAGTATGCAGGTTCAAAAGCTTGAAGATGAATTGGATGTATTGATCTTTGATCGCTCTAAAAAACCGATTGCCATTACAGAAGTTGGAAAAAAAATAGTAGCGCAAGCTAAAAATATTGTAAATGAAGCAGGAAGGATCAAGGATATAGTTGATCAGGACAAAGGATTTATAGGAGGGGATTTTACGTTGGGGATCATTCCCACTATTATGCCAACCCTATTGCCCATGTTCTTGAAGGCATTCATTACAAAATATCCAAAAGTAAATCTTATTATTCGCGAGCAAAGTACAGAGGACCTTATTGTCAATATATTGGATGGGCACCTTGATGCGGGAATAGCAGCCACTCCACTGGAAATAGAGTTAATCAAGGAACGTCCGCTATACTATGAACCTTTCGTAGGTTATATTCCTAAGAATCATAGATTGGGGGATGCAAAGAATATAGAGCCAAGTGACCTTGACATATCGGATATATTATTGTTAAGGGACGGGCATTGTTTTCGAGAAGGAGTAATCAATTTATGTAATTCCGCTAAAAATAGAACTGATGAGCATTTTCAATTACAAAGTGGTAGTTTTGAAACACTTATTAATCTTTCCAACGAGGGTTTGGGCATGACCTTACTTCCCTTTCTGAACACAATGGAATTGGATGATACCAAAAAACAAAATTTAAAGTATTTCAACAATCCTTCCCCCGCTCGGGAAGTGAGCCTTATTTATCATAAGAGTGAACTTAAAATTCAAATAACCGAGGCCCTGCGTGATGTAATTTCATCAATAGTAAGAGGTGCGATTGCCTTTCAGGACGTAAAAATTATTAGCCCGATCAATAAAAAATAAACCCCATCAAATAGACGGGGTTTTTATTTTAAGCCTTTAAATAAACAAGGCTGGGTTGCAACTCTGGCTTATCGGTAATAAATTGAAGTAGCCATTCTTTAAGTTCCTCAATTTCATGCGGCAATAACAATGAAATTGCCTTTTTTAGTTCCTTACAAAACAATTTTGTGTCGAAGCTAACTTTTTTTAGTACAGTTTTGGTGTACTCGAGCATTGCTGCAGCCATATTCCAAAATGTTTTAATTAGTTGTTTGTGTTATAAAGTTAACCAATAAATGCTAAATAATATTGCTCATTGGGAGTTAAAAATTAGATAAATTCGTGTTAAATCAAGAGAAATGGATGAAAAATCAACTCCGATAATAAACGAAATTATTAAAAAGTTATTATATAGCTCATTGATTTTGATACTTTTAGGGAGCTGTGCCGGCAGCAAAAGTCCCCTTCATAGGTCTGTTTTTCCTGTAATTGAATCTGAAACGTTCAAGAATCAGTTTACGGGTCTACTGATTTTGAACGCAGAGACAAGGGACACTTTGGTCAAACTGAATAGTGACAAATATTTTACCCCGGCAAGCAATACTAAAATATTTACACTTTTCGCGGCCTTATCAAATCTGCCAGAGAAAATCCCAGCTCTAAAGTATCTAACACTGAACGATACAACATATATTGAAGGAACGGGCGATCCAACTCTTTTACATCCCTATTTTAAGGATAGCACAGTATTACGCTTTTTAAACAGTAAAGAGAACGTTGCACTTTATTTAAACAATTTCAGAGATGAGAGATATGGACCGGGTTGGGCATGGGAAGATTATCAATATTATTTTCAGCCTGAACGTAGTGGCCTTCCTCTATATGGAAATGTAACCAGTATATTCAAAACGGATCATCTTCAGGTATTTCCACAATACTTTAG
The DNA here is from genome assembly GCA_963703125.1 of uncultured Flavobacteriaceae bacterium. Taxonomy (GTDB): domain Bacteria; phylum Bacteroidota; class Bacteroidia; order Flavobacteriales; family Flavobacteriaceae; genus MFD04716-140. The sequence goes on from OY969790.1 coordinate 164,443, forward strand.
AGATAAAACTGTAGAACTCGATTACATTAAAAATAGGGAAGAAAATCAAAATCAATTTTACTATACCCCTTCAGGAAAGGATACTTTAGAAATACCATTCAAAATTGACAGCTCTTTAATAAGAGTGCTGTTGGAAGCTTCCTTGAATAAAAAATTGAGGATTACCAATCTCATGCCAAATGGGGAAAAATCCATATTATATGGTATACCGTCAGATTCAGTCTATAAAAGAATGATGCATGTGAGTGACAACTTCTTGGCAGAACAATTGATGCTATTGGTATCCTCAACTATATCCGATACCCTTAATTTTAAAAAAGCGAAGGATTATGTTCTGACCCATCAATTATCAGATTTAAGGCAGCCACCCAATTGGGTTGATGGTTCGGGCTTGTCTCGATATAATCTATTTACGCCCGGTTCTATGGTTGACGTACTTTATAAAATGTATACCTCCATTCCCAAGGAAATACTTTTTGAATTCTTTCCTGCTGGCGGAGAATCCGGCACATTGAAAAATCGGTATGTTGGTGATGAAAGACCTTATATTTATGCCAAAACCGGAAGCTTGGAAAACAACTATTGCTTGAGCGGTTACCTGCTTACCAAATCAGGTAAAACAGTGATTTTCAGTTTTATGAACAATCATTTCTTGAAAACCCCTTCGGAAATAAAAGACAAAATGCAATCTGTTTTTGAAACGATTCGGGATACCTATTAACCCTAGAAAGATTATTCAAATAGTTGATTGAGCACGGCGTATTGCAATAAAATTATTGTTTTGGAATCATTTACTTCCCCTGTTTCCATCATAGCTTTCGCTTTTTCGAATGGAATCTCCAATACTTCTATATTCTCGGTTTCATCATCGGCACCACCTCCCTCTCCTATTTTCATTCTATCTTCATATTCCCCTATGAAAAGGTATAAGATTTCTGTAACTGAACCTGGTGACATATATGTTTCAAAAACCCGTTTTACGTTGTCAATTTTATAACCGGTTTCCTCCTCAACTTCTTTACGAATACAGTCCTCAGGATCGTCCCCATCCAAAAGTCCGGCGCACACCTCGATCATCATTCCATTCTCATTCCCGTTTAAATAAGTGGGCATTCTAAATTGTCTGGTGAGGATTACAGTTCCCTTTTTTTTATTATAAAGAAGAATTGCCGCACCATTGCCACGATCATAAGCTTCTCTATGCTGGGTTTCCCACGTGCCGTCATCCCTTTGATATTCAAAAGTGAACTTGTTCAAAGTGTACCAATTATTGGAAAGCAATTCTTTTTTGATGTTTCTAACCCGATTATTTTTCAAAGGATACGCTTTTTATATTTTCCATATCCGTTTATATGGAATGGGATTCATTATTTGAGCGGTAAAAACAGCGCACAGCGCAGATATTATTTTTGAAAGGTTACTAGCATAAATTATAGACTCCAGCGATTTCCAACTTCGGATATGGGTTTGCAACCCTCATATTTTCCTGGAATAGGATCGTAACTTAGGACGTTTTCACCAATTTCCCCTGAAGTAAAATAAGCCCAAATAGCCATGGACTTCATAGCTCTATAAAATGCTATGGATCCTTGTTCGCCGATGCTTGTACCCCATACCCCCGGGTTGAACTTTCCAGAATTCTTTTCAGCTTCATTTAAAACCTTGATTCTGTCAGGTTCTTTCAAATTGATAAAAATATCCCCATGATTTGATTTACAATCCTCATTGAATTTGGCAATTTCCTCTCTCATTTTTACCTGACCGGCCTTATCATACGTTTGGGCGATTACCTTATCAATGAAGATATCTGCCTTGACGTCCAAGGCACCTGGTGTTTCTGTGCGAGGCAAGATCATATCGATCAAAAGAGCTATGGTCTTCGCTTCCTCTTCTGTAAAAAACTCAGGTCCCCAATCCAATCGCATTTCATTCTTACAAGATTGAAATATTGAAAGCATGGAAGGCATCAGTATTGTTGCGCCAGCATACATACTGGCTTTCTGTAACGCTTTTCTTCTGTCCATAAGACCTAGATATTTAATTTTTTGAGCTCCGATACCGCATAATCAGCAGCCCTTGCAGTTATAGCCATATACGTAAGGGATGGATTCACGCAGGAGGAAGACGTCATACAAGCTCCATCGGTCACAAAAACATTCTTTGCGGCATGAACTTGATTGAACCCGTTCAATACCGAGGTTTTAGGGTCTCTTCCCATTCGTGCCGTTCCCATCTCATGAACGCCATATCCTGGAGGATGCTCATTATCAAACCCGATCACATCCTTCAGGCCAACCTTTTCCAACATCTCTACGGCATCCTCCTGTATCTGTTTGTTCAATGCCTTTTCATTTGCTTTAAACTCGGCATCTATGGTTAAGGTAGGTTGGCCCCATTTGTCCAAGACATCTGTATTCAAGCCAATTTTGTTATCATGATATGGTAAACACTCGGCAAATCCGGTGATGAAAAATTCCCATGGTCTCCGGTTTTAAAATGCTGTCCTTAAAATCGGCACCAAATGCTTCTATGTTTGCAGCGTTTCCTCCCCGATACCCTCCACCTTGGTATCCAAAACCACGTACAAATTTGTCCGATTTACTCTTTTCATCAATGTTCACATACCTCGGAATGTAAATTCCATTTGGTCTTCTCCCTTTGTAATATTTGTCATCGAAACCTTCTACTTTGGCCATGGCCCCCACCCTATATGTATGGTCCATTAAGTTGTGTCCCAATTCACCACTATCATTTCCTAAACCATTTTTAAACCTATTTGATTTTGAATTCATTAAAATTTGCGTAGTGCTCAATGTAGATGCATTTACAAATACGATTTTGGCCGAATATTCAATCGCTTCATTCGTTTCTGCATCAATAATACGTACTCCCGTCACCTTTTCTTTCTTTTCATCGTAAATGAGCGATTGCGCAATAGAGAATGGCCTTATGGTCAGGTTTCCTGTTGCATTGGCGGCAGGTAATGTTACTGCATTACTGCTAAAATAGGCACCATAAGGGCAGCCCCTGCTGCATCTATTCCTGTTCTGACATTGGCCTCTGCCATTAAGTGGTTCGGTAAGATGTGCTACCCTACCTATGATCAAGTTTCTGCCTTCGAACTCTTTTTCCAATCTACTTTTGACGTGCTTCTCAACACAGTTAAGTTCCATAGGCGGTAGAAAATGACTATCAGGCAATTGCGGTAGACCCAAAGCTTCGCCACTGATACCAGCAAATTTCTCTACATACGTATACCAAGGTTCAATATCCTTATATCGAACGGGCCAATCTACTCCATGCCCATCCTTGGCATTTGCTTCAAAATCAAGGTCGCTCCATCTGTAGGTCTGTTTTCCCCATAAAAGGGATTTGCCCCCCATTTGATGACCTCGCAGCCATAGAAAAGGTTTTTCCTCGGTATAAGGATTTGCCCTATCGTCTGCCCAGAAATGTTCGGTATCGGCACCAACCCAACCTGAGCGTATATTTTTGTAATGCTTATCTTTCTGCTCGAGAGTCAAGCCTCCCCGTAACTTCATATCCCACGGATCCAAATTCATGGTGGGATAGTCCACCACATGTTCCACAATTCTACCACGCTCAAGCACCAAGGTCTTAAGTCCTTTTTCGCAAAGTTCTTTGGCGGCCCATCCGCCGCTAATACCTGAACCAATGACAATTGCATCATAGGTCATTTCTTTCTTCGCGTCTATATTAAAATTGGCCATTTTCGCTTTTTGTTGAATCTCAAATATACTAATTATTGTAGCAAACGATTCCCAAGATTTTATCCTGTTATTGGAAATTATCAGTATTTTTAGTCCTATACCTATTGGTTATGGGATTGAATTATCATAATTCAAATTATAAACTATTAAATAAATATTGATGAAAAAATTGATACTTGTAATAACCACAATTTTATTAATCCTAAGTTGCAAAGAACAGCCGAAACTTGAAAAAAAACTTCCTAGAATTGCCATCGCGGGGCTTGGCATAGAATCCAGTACTTTTTCACCTGCGCAAACGCATGAAGTGGCCTTTCATGCCCAGATAGGAGATTCTATTTTTTCAAGATATCCGTTTTTTGCACCTGATTCGTTAAATCGCAAAAGGGCGGATTGGGTGCCCATTCTTATTGGCAAATCACTACCCGGGGGCATCGTAACAAGAGAGACTTATGAGTCCTTGGTAAAAAAGACTTTGAAAATGTTAGAAGAGAACGGACCCTATGACGGCTTATTCTTTGATATACATGGGGCGATGAGCGTGGTTGGAATTGATGATGCGGAAGGAGATTTAATCGAACGAATTCGAAAGATAATTGGCACCAAAACCCTTATTTCCACCTCAATGGATCTGCATGGTAATGTTTCGGAGCGTTTAGCTCAGAATTCCGACTTGATAACTTGCTATCGTATGGCTCCTCATGAAGATGCAATCGAGTCAAAAAAACGTTCGGTCGATAATCTTTTGGAACGTCTTGAAAATGGTAAGGGAAAACCCAAATATAAGGCTTTTATTCCTGTACCTATTTTACTCCCAGGCGAAAAAACAAGCACACGCATAGAACCAGGGAAAGGTCTGTATTCAAAAGTTCCGACTGTTGCAGATCAAGAAGGTGTAATCGATGCGGCCATTTGGATCGGGTATGCATGGGCCGACGAACCTCGTAATCATGCCGTAGTAATGGTAACCGGTGATGATAAGGAAAAAGTCTTAGCCGGTGCCGAAAAACTGGCCCAAAGCTTTTGGGACGCACGCAATGATTTTGGGTTTGTAGCGCCAACAGCAACCTTAAAAGAAAGTTTGGACATGGCATTGGCCAGCGATAAACACCCATTTATGATAAGCGACATGGGTGATAACCCCACAGCAGGTGGTGCAGGGGATGTTACATGGACATTAAGGGAAATTTTGGCAAGACCTGAATTCAAATCTGAAAATGGCCCTTCATTGATATATGCCTCCATACCAGGACCTGAACTTGTTGAAAAGGCTTTGGTTGCCGGAATAGGCAATAAGGTTCAAGCGGTGGCGGGAGCTGAGGTTGACAGTCGGTTTGCACCACCTTTGAACCTCTCTGGTGTGGTTACCGCAATTAAACACGGTGATCGGAATGCCGAAACCGAGGTCGTACTTAGAATAGGAAGTGTACATGTAATAGTTACCAAAAAAAGGAAACCATATCATCAAGAATACGATTTCACCGATTTAGGACTTAATCCTCGAAAAACAGATATTGTAGTAGTAAAAATTGGGTATCTAGTTCCTGAACTTTATGACATGAGGGCCGATTGGATAATGGCATTGACACCGGGAGGTGTGGACCAAGATTTGGAACGTTTGGGATATAAGCGCATCAAGAGACCGATGTTTCCATTGGATAAGGATATGAAGCAGCCAGATTTGAAAGCTAGATTAATTCCAGCATCCGATGCCTCCGAGCACTAGTTGTTCATCCACTTCATATGTGTTGATTTCAAACTTAAAGTGAACCGACTTAAAATAAGTCACAAAATAAATGAAAGGATTTTTATCTATTGGGTTATTGATTATCAGCAATGCTTTTATGGTGATTGCTTGGTACGGTCATTTGAAATTTTCGGAATGGAAATGGTTCAACAAGCTTGGCCTCATTTCGATTATATTAATCAGCTGGGGAATTGCTTTGTTTGAGTATGCATTTCAAGTACCGGCCAACAAAATTGGTTTTAAGGGCAACGATGGCCCCTTCACTTTAATTCAATTAAAGGTTTTACAGGAAATCATAACCTTAGTCGTTTTTGCGGTTTTTACCTTAATTGTCTTTAAAACAGAAACCTTTAGGACCAATCATATCATAGCCTTTATTTTCCTGATTTTGGCAGTGTACTTTATGTTCAAGAAGTGAATGGCTCAAATGGCCTTGTCCATCATGTAGCACGGCGATTGATGATTTCCTTGAACGAGGTGCGATGGGGTATCGGAATACCTGTCTCTACTTTTTGAGGCAAACACGCTGGGTGGCCAGACAAGTTAATTTTGTTTTTACTGCTTATTATTTTAAGAATATATGGATATAAAAAAAGTATTAGGTATTACTATAATATTACTGATTTTTATAATGAATATTAGTTATTCGCAAAAAGAAGATTTAAATTACGCAGAACTAAAAAAGAACGTACTCAAAGTACTAAACAGCGAATGCAATACTTGTCATTCCGCTAAGAGACGAACCAATATTTTTACACTTGAAAATATGGATTCGTTGGCAAGAGATATTAATACTCAGGTTTTCGTGAAAAGAAAAATGCCCAAGGGAAATAAAGCAAAACTAAGCGAAACTGAAACGAAAGCCATAAAGGAATGGTTGCGGGTAGTTCTAAAAATTGATTAAAACAAAGCCTCAGGACACCAATTTTAAAAAGACTTTATGCACCAAAAAAAACGGGCGTTAAAGCCCGTTTTTACTTGATTTAACCAATATTATTGAGATTACTTTGCAACATTGACCGCACGGGTCTCCCTAATAACGGTCACCTTAACCTGCCCTGGATATGTCATATCCGTTTGTATTTTTTGAGAAATCTCAAAAGATAGCTCGGCGGCTTTATCATCACTTACTTTTTCACTTTCTACAATGACCCTAAGTTCTCTGCCGGCCTGAATAGCGTATGCCTTTTGAACCCCACCGAAAGCAAAGGCGATTTCCTCCAAATCTTTAAGTCTTTGAATATATGAATCCAATACTTGACGACGTGCACCCGGCCGAGCTCCGCTTATGGCATCGCACACCTGTACGATAGGGGCTATCAATGTCTTCATCTCAATCTCGTCGTGATGCGCTCCAATTGCATTGCAAACTTCCTCCTTCTCCCCAAACTTTTCCGCCCATTGCATTCCCAATATGGCATGTGGGGTCTCAACATCCGCTTCCGTATTCGGAACTTTACCAATATCGTGCAAAAGACCGGCCCGTTTTGCCAATTTTGTATTCAAACCCAATTCGGCGGCCATTACTCCACAGAGTTTGGCAACCTCCCTAGAGTGCTGGAGCAAATTTTGGCCATAGGAAGAACGATATTTCATCCTACCGACAGCCTTTATAAGTTCTGGGTGTAGACCATGAATACCGAGGTCGATTACCGTGCGTTTGCCTATCTCAATAATTTCACCTTCAATTTGCTTTTCGGTCTTTTTGACGATTTCCTCTATACGTGCCGGGTGAATTCGCCCATCGGTAACCAATTTATGGAGAGATAGCCGTGCAACTTCCCTACGCACCGAATCAAAGCATGACAAAATTATGGCTTCCGGTGTATCATCAACTACTATCTCAACACCAGTGGCCGCTTCCAAGGCCCTAATATTTCTACCTTCACGACCAATTATGCGGCCTTTAACATCGTCTGATTCCAAATTGAAAACAGAGACGCAATTTTCAACAGCTTCCTCTGTCCCTATTCGCTGAATTGTATTGATGATTATTTTTTTTGCTTCTTGTTGAGCAGTTAATTTGGCCTCTTCAACCGTGGTCTGAATATAGGCCATGGCATCCGTTTTAGCATTTTCCTTCAAAGACTCCATCAATTGATTTTTCGCCTCATCCGCTGAAAGACCCGATATCACTTCGAGTTGTTGTACTTGGCTTTTATGCAATTTCTCCAGTTCCGATTGTTTTTTATCATAGAATTCGGACCTGTGCTGTACGTCCTTCATTTTTTCTTCAAGTTGGTCGTTCAGCTTTTTGCTCTTTGCAAGTTCATTGCTAATTTGGGATTCCTTGTCCCTAACACGTTTTTCGGCCTCGTCCATTTTTTTGTCCCTGCCCACGATAACCTTCTCGTGCTCAGCTTTTAATTCCAAAAATTTTTCTTTCGCCTGAAATATCTTGTCCTTTTTGATTCCCTCTCCTTCAATGTTAGCATTCTTTATAATTGCCTCAGCCTCACTTTTGGCATGCGCAATTGTTTTGGAGGCCTTGCCCTTTTCCATAAATTTTGCGACTACAAACCCTATTACCAGGCCAATGATGCCTGCAATTATCCACATTGTACTATCCATAGTATATTTTATTAATATTTAGTTTGGAACGAATTCCACTCAATTATTACGCATCTTAGTTCAATCAAGTATGCGATTTCAAAAAATTGACCCATAAGGTCCTAAATTCCTTTTTGTCCATAAAACAAAAAACCCACATTGGAGAAGTTTTGTACAAACTCCGTTAAACAGGTTTAGGGCTACCAGACTGATCAAGGATCCTTATACAAGTAAGGCATGCTTTTACAATCTAAACTCACCCTTTTTAAACAAATTAATGTTGAGTTCGTCAAAAGATATTACCAATGTGGGCAGTAACTTATGTTATTTAAAAGAACTTATTTTATTCCTAGCTTAGAATTTACCAAAGCATCGAGGGCTTTTAGCCGTTCAGTGGCCGCTACATTGCCTTCCGAATGATCAATACCTTTTTGCTCTATTTTAGAGGCAAATTGAAGGGCGCACATGGCAAGAACATCTTGCTTGTCCCTAACGGCATAGCTTTGTTCAAACTTTTTTGCCAGCTGCTCAATATTTTTGGCCGCTTTCCTTAGCCCTTCCTCTTGGCTAGGGTCAATCGTCAAAGGATATACCCTATCGGCGATTGAAAGCTTAATTTTGAGCTTTTCTGACATATTGTTTGGACATTATTCGGAAAGTTGGGCAATGCAATGATCCAACTCCCTAATCAATGTATTTATTTTAAGCTTAGATTCTGTTTTATTTGAATTACTGCCCAACATTGAATTTGCAAGTTTAAGCGAATTGTACCTTTCTTCCCACTCTAAAATGGCTTTTTGGTCGGTATCGCGGTCATTTCTTAAGTAGGCCAATTCGTTTTCCAATTTGGCATTAGCTTGATTGAGCAACTCCAATTTATGCAACAACTTGCTAATTTTGTTCTCAAGGGAATCAACAATTTTAACCAATTCACTCATATACAAAATTCAATGCACTTCACACAAAGTTAACATACATGACACGACTAAACAATTCTTTTTTCATTTATTCTTAAACCAATACTTTAACCCTTGAAAATACGTTGAAAGTCCTATAAAGTAATTTACAACTTATCTTACTTTTTAAGGATTCAAGGCAATTAATTACTTTGTTGTGTTTAATTTTAGCATTTATTAATGAGTACATACCCCTTACATGGTTCATGGAATTCAGTTTCTCAAAAAGGACCATTTTTGGTGGTGCAGCTCGCATTGTCATGGACAAATATGAGAAGATTACTTTTTCTAATTATAATTCTTAATTCAACATTCAATTTTGGCCAGGGGAATTACCCTAAGGATTTTGGTTCCCCTCTTGATGTTCCTCTGATCCTCGCCGGAACTTTCGGTGAGCTAAGGTCAAATCATTTTCATTCAGGAATAGACATCAAAACCCAGCAACGAGAGGGCTTGCCAGTATATGCTATTGCCGATGGCACCATAACGCGTATTAAAGTTGCGATATGGGGATATGGTAAAGTCATTTATATAGCGCATGAGAATGGATATACTTCCGTTTATGGCCATCTTCAAAAATTCTCGCCGGAAATTGAGGCATACATAAAAAAGATCCAGTATGATAAAAAGTCATTTGAGGTTGAAATTTTCCCTGATTTTGGTGAGATAAAAGTCCAAAAAGGCCAGATCATAGCCTACAGTGGCAACACGGGTGGTTCCTCTGGACCACATTTGCATTTTGAGATAAGGAGTAGCGTGTCGGAAAAGCCTACAAATCCCTTATTGTATGGTTATGATATACGTGATGCTACCGTTCCCATTATTGAAAAATTGTATGGTTATCCATTATCCACTGGATCCCAAATCAATCAAAGTAATGCTATGGCGCCCATTAATTTCACCAAACAAAAGGATGGCACCCTGCTGGCAGATAAGGTAATTGCCGAAGGAACCATCGGTTTTGGATTTATTGGGTATGATCGCCAAGACATGGGGGCCAATAAAAATGGTTTGTACGCCGTACAGCAAATCGTCAACGGAAAAATATATTCTGAATATGATTTTGATACTTTCTCTTTCACTGAAACCCGCTATATAAATACCTTAATCGACTATAACCACTACGGGCAGTACAGGCAAATGATACAACGATGTTTTAGAGTTCCGGGTAATAATCTTGGTATCTATAACGAACTTCAGAATGACGGCAAAGTAGTGGTGCAAGAAGGTCTTGCCTACAATGTCGAAATTATAGTGGAAGACATTGCAGGGAATATAACTAAGCTATTGATTCCTGTTGAGGGAAAACGAGAGGAGCTTAAAGTTGCAAAAGATGATTTGAAGACCGATAATTATATTATTGCCCGAAAACCAAATAATTTTGACCTCGGAGCGGCCAAAGTATATTTTCCCGCAAATACTTTTTATGAAGATTTTTATATCGATTTAAAAAAAGGAAATGACACGGTCACCGTACACAATGCCAAAGTCCCAGCCCATCGTAATTTTACAATCACTTTTGATGCCTCCAAATATTCAGAGGCTGATCGAGAACGGCTTTTTATTGCCAGACTGGACAGTAAACTTAGACCCGATTATACCCCCACATATAAAAGGGGAGCTACCTTTACGACCAGAACCAGGAATCTTGGAACTTATACCTTGGCCAAGGATACCATTGCACCCAAGGTTTGGTCCAAAAATTTTAAAGAAAAACAATGGTTGAACAATTATAAATACCTAAGCTTACATATAAGCGACGATTTAAGTGGTATTGATACGTATTCGGCCACATTAAATGGTGAATGGATATTAATGGAATATGAACCCAAGACCAATACCTTGACCTACAATTTTGACGACAAGATTTTGGACCAAAAACAATGTGCCCTAAAGGTCGTTGTAATTGACAATGTGGGTAACAGCACAACCTTCGAAACGGCGTTCTACAGAAAATAGCAAATTTGAAATGTCATAATTACAGCGTTTATCTACTATTGTGTTTCGGCCTTCAGTTTATGAATTCCCAGAACGCGACGATAACGGGTGTGGTGCTTGATGAACAAAACAATATTCTGTCCGATGTCAATGTTAAGACAGCTTCTTCGGGCACTTTTACGAATTCCGACGGATTTTACTTTTTACAGGTAATAGCAGATGAAACCGTTCAAGTCACATTCTCGCATTTGGGATATGAAGATGTGGTTCTTGAAAATTTGATTCTGAATACAAATGAGATCTATGAATTCAACCCTGTTCTCAAAACCAATGTGCTGCAAGTTGATGAAGTGACAGTTACTTACACAGGCGAAAAAAATGTGGAAGGCATTCTTTCCATTCCCCCTCAAGTCGTTCGCAAAATTCCCGGTGCAAATGCCGGCGTTGAGAATATTTTGAAATTACTCCCCGGGGTTTTCTCCAATAATGAGCTAAGCACACAATATGCGGTAAGAGGTGGCAATTATGATGAAAATTTGGTTTATGTGAATGAAATAGAAATTTACAGACCATTCCTTATTAGGTCTGGCCAACAAGAAGGCTTAAGTTTCGTCAATAGTGATCTGGTACAAAATGTAAAATTTTCCACTGGCGGATTTCAGGCAAAATATGGGGACAGATTATCATCGGTTCTTGATATCACTTACAAAAATCCGATTGTGCCCGGAATTCAACTTGATTTAAGTTTATTGGGGGCAAGTGCTTCATTTGAAACAGTTTCAAAGCGGAAGAAATTTACTAGTTTATCAGGCGTCCGTTATCGAAACAACGGACTTCTTGTCAACAGCCAGCAAACCAAATCAAATTTCAATCCTGTCTTTATAGACCTGCAAAGTTATCTCACCTACCATTACTCAAGAAAATTACAATTTAATTTTTTAGGAAATATTTCCATCAATGACTATAAGAATGAGCCGCTTACCAGGCAGACCAATTTTGGAACCCTGTTCGAACCAAGGGCACTGGTAGTTGGTTATGAGGGCACTGAAAAAAATAAATTCATCACCACTTTTGGCGCGTTGAAGGCTTCTTACTTCGTTTCTGACGACTTGTCCTTAAAACTCATTTCTTCTATGTATCATACAAGGGAAGAAGAGCGTTCAGATATTATTGCCACTTATGAATTGGGTGGGGTAGATACCGATCTAGGTAGTGAAACCCTAGGTGAGGTCACCTCCTCACGTGGCATTGGCTCGCAATTTAATAGAGCACGCAATGATTTGGATGCGCTTATTTTTAATATAGGGCACAAAGGGAAATATGTAAAAAAAGAGAAATCGCTTGAATGGGGAATTAATTATACGCATGAAGATATTCGTGACCAGCTTAGAGAATCCGAGTTTATTGATTCCGCCGGATATTTTATTCGACCACCATTGGAAGAATTTATAAATAACCAACCCGAAGAACCTTTCGTATCGCCCATAGAACCGTACACAGGAGTAAGTGCCCGAAATTTTATAAATATTGATCGCCTGGCTGCCTTTCTCCAGTTCAGTGAACATGCTTCTTGGAATAATCATGACATTTATTACAACTTGGGTCTTCGCACTCAGCATTGGACAATTAAGGGTGACCAAATGCTACAATCCTATCATACCGTGGTAAGTCCACGAACCCAAATTGCCCTAAAACCTAACTGGAAGAAAGATATGTTATTCCGATTTTCCGCTGGATTGTATCATCAACCCCCTAATTATAGGGAACTAAGAGATAGTACAGGTACGGTAGTCCCCACTGTAAAAGCACAAAGATCGGCGCATTGGGTATTGGGAAATGAGTATAGTTTTTTACTTTGGAACAGACCTTTCACATTGATAAGTGAGGCTTATTACAAAAAATTGAGCAATGTAAATACTTATACCTTGGAAGACGTACGTATTAGATATTCTGCAAATAACGATGCCAAGGCCTATGCATACGGCGCGGAAGTAAGAATGAACGGAGCATTTGTTCCAGGTACCGAATCTTGGGTGAGTATTGGTTATCTCAAAACAGAGGAAAATAGCATGAATAGAGGTTATATATCAAGACCAACGGACCAACGGTTAAAATTGGGGGTACTTTTCCAGGACTACATTCCTACTATTCCTAATTTAAAAATGTATTTGAATCTCCTATACAGCACAGGAGTTCCTGGGGGATCCCCGAGTTATGCCGATCCATATGTCTATCAGAGTAGATTAAAGGATTATAAACGGGCAGATTTAGGAATTTCCCATATTTTTGTGGACGATGACAATAGATACCCTGAAAAACATTGGTTACATAAATTTAAGGAACTTGGTGTGGGGATTGAAGTCTTTAATTTGTTCAATAATCAGAATTCAATAACCAATACTTGGGTTCGTGACGCAGATACCAAGCAACAATACGGTATACCTAATTTTATGACCGCTAGGGTCCTTAATCTTAGATTGAGTATGCGATTCTAGTCAATGTTAAAAATGTAGCTAATTAAGAATGAGATGAAAAATGATGGAATGATACGATTGTTCTCCCTTATGTTTTTCTTTTATATTGGTGCAAATCTTTATGCCCAAAAGAACATTTATGAGACACCAAAGTTTGATGATTTAAGTGAAAATCATGAAATTCTGGCCATTCTTCCATTTTTGACGAACCTTGACCTAAAAGATAAAATATCGAGGGAGGAACTAAAAGTACTTGAAGAAAAGGAAGGGGATGCCGTTCAAGAGGCCTTGGAAACCTATTTTTCCCAAAGAAAGAAAAAGAAGAAATTTTCGGTGGAGTTCCAAAATGTAAAAAACACGAATGCCATACTTGCCAAGAACAATGTTACTTATGAGAATATTGACATTTATACAATTAAAGAGCTTAGCGAAATTTTAGGTGTAGATGGAATAATAAGTGGTAACCTGGATCTCAACATTCTGTTGTCAAAAGGTGTTTCAACGGACTTTAGTTTTATGGATTATTTCTCCGGTGATGCCAATTACGGGCGAATCGGGATCAAAATAAGTGATGGTGCCACAGGGAAACTTTTATGGAAATACGAGAAGGAAATCAATAAGAAATCAGGGAGAAATACCAATGACCTTATTGATCGTATGATGAAGCTTGCCACGCGAAAATTTCCATACGACCGTGAAAAAAAGAAAAAGAAAAGCAACTAACGCTATTTGTTTACGAACTCTTTCAACATAGCCACGGTGTAATCCAATTCTTCCTTGGTATTGTATTTTGAAAATGAAAATCTTAAGGACGGTTTGGCAAGTTCCTCTTCTGATAAAATTTCAGAAAGTACATGTGAGCCGGCATCGCTACCAGATTGACAAGCACTACCTTTTGAACAGGCAATTCCTTTCATGTCCAAATGAAAAAGCAACATCATGGCCTTTTCCGGATCTATCGGCAGACGAGCATTGACCAAAGTATAGGTGCTCTTATCCAAATTCCCGGAATGGCCATTGAATCTAACACTATCTATTTCCCGCGATAGGCCTTCAATAAAATATTTTTTAAGTCCAGTAACATAATCTCTTTCACTTTCCAAATTGTCATATGCCGATATAAATGATTCCTCCAAACCTACTATGTTATGAAAAGATTCTGTACCTGCCCTATACCCTCTTTCCTGGGAACCACCTGATATCATGGGCTTTAATCCGCTATTTCTTCTTATAAAGGCAAAGCCGATCCCCTTTGGGCCGTGAAATTTATGCGCTGCGGCAGTAAGAAAATCAACAGGAACCCTTTGCACATCCCATTCATAGTGCCCAATTGATTGCACGGTGTCAGAATGGAAAAGCGCACCATGGTCCTTGCACAGCTTAGAGTAGGCCACAATATCTATTTTGTTTCCTATTTCGTTGTTCACGTGCATAAGACTTACCAATTTTTTGGAATCGTCCATTTTAAGAAGCTGCTCCAAATGTGAAAGTTTTGGGTCTCCATATTCATCCAATTCAACAAATTGCAGATTTAATCCATGTTCTTTCTTTAAATCTTCAGCTGTATGTAAAACGGCATGATGTTCTATTTTGGTGGTAATAATGGTTTTAACACCTAAATCGCGAACCGCACATCTCAAGATCATATTATCGGCTTCGGTCCCCCCACTTGTAAAAATAATCTCCGAAGGATGTGCATTCAAATACTTGGCAATGGTCTTTCGGGCAGTTTCAATGGCAGTTTTGGCAGACCTCCCATAACTATGTGTTGAAGAAGGGTTGCCATAGAAATTTGACAACGCCTCATGCATTTTGGATATTACATTCTCCCTAACTTGGGTGGTAGCGGCATTATCAAGATATACTTTGTTCATAACCTTAAATTCGATTTGAATCGCCCCAAAAATAGATGATCTTACGTTAATTTATCCCCAATTAGAAATAAAGTTGTGTAATAAATCTCTTAAATTTGGCACATGAAGAGACTCTTTTTTTATTTCATTTTATTTTTAGGTTTATCATGTAGTGATGGTGATTTACAGATAGAGAAGGTTGATTTTGATAGTTCTTCGGTGGACCTTTGTGCGTCCACCTCTGAAGAAAAACTGGCCAATACCTTTTTATTTAAAATACAGGATGATGAAGCACTTCTTTTGACCTTGGCAACAGGTCAAATTAAAAACACCACTTCTTTGGACGGTTCGCTAACCACCAAACTTTCAACAACAGCTTCCCCGAAATTGGTTTACAGACTGTTCACGGGCACCGTGAACAAAAGCTATTTCTGTGATGCAATTCCGGCAATCGATCCCACGGTTGCCAAAGAGAGCGAAGCGACCGGAGGTGATGTTATCGTTACGACATCTGTTTCAACAGTTGATAAAACCAAGAAGACCTATACCCATAGTATCGAGATCAACCAACTTTCCCTGGCCAATGATAGGGGCGAAAGACTTACGGATACCTCTACGTTAAATTTTGGCGGTTTTACAACAGACAATTCAATTAGTGCCCTCCTTGAAGTCCCCTTCTCAAATTATTCTGCAATTGTGACCGGGGCATGTGAATCTGCACCTTCACCAAATAAAACAAGATTGTATAAGATTGCCAATGATGAATTTATTTCATTGGACTTGCCGAATGTATTGTTGGCCAATGTTGTAACCGGGGAAAATCCAAGAACGGCTGTTTTCGGGACGGATGTAGTCTTCCAAAATACCGTACTCAATATGTTGGCTACCAAGGAATTACTTTGTGCCCCAGAAATTGATATTGATTTGAGGGAAGGTAGTTTTGTTTCTTCAAATGGGACCATATCCGTATCTACCACCGCAAGCGAAGCAGATGCAAATGGAAAAATCATCTATACCCATACCATAATCCTTACGAATGTAGTACTTGTGCTAAAAGATGAAACAGATAGTACGAAGGATATCACTTTGGAAACTATTCCCAGTATCAGCTTTGGGGCCGTTGCAACTACCAACCTTTAAGAATTCTGATAAATATATACCTCGGTAGCTCCAAGACCATAGTTTTGGTAATCGGCATCGTAGAATTTTAAATTATCGTATTTCCCGAACAAATAATTGAGTTCCTCCTTGAGTACGCCCTCTCCGACACCGTGTATGAATACTATCTTTTGAATGCGCTTTCTCATCGCAAACTCCAATTGTCTCTTGGCCGTTTCCAATTGTAAGTTCAACATTTCATGGTTACTGAGTCCTTTTGAGGATCTAACTAGCTGATTAATATGGAGGTCAACTTCCATTTTTGGAGCATTTCGTTCTTTGGGTTTAACAGCCATGTGTTTTCTCCCTTTGGTCGATTCTTCTTCTAATTTGGCAAGTGCCGCCTCATGGTTGGTAACGCGAATAACTTCATTTTGAGATGTTTTGATTAGTTCGGCAGAATTAAAATCAAGCAAGAATCCTTCATTGCTTTCTATGATTATGTGAGTTCCATGAACGGACTTTACAACACCTTTGATGTTCTCATCAATTCCCTCAACTTTATCACCTACCTCAAAAACAGCCATGAATATGTTTTTATTAATCAAAAATAATGGTAATTTTCGGTCTTGGAATACCAATACCAATGAAAATAGCCTTGACCATTTTCCTCCTTAATTTGGAGAATTACATGATTCCCTGTTTTACCAAAAAAATATTTGGTATTGATTGTCCGGGTTGTGGTCTTCAACGAGCCATGGTTTTATTGGTAAGAGGTGAATTTACCGAAGCCTTTTTAATGTACCCGGCTATATATCCCATTATTCTTTTATTTGGATTCTTAGCATTGAACAAATTCATTGCCTTTAAATTCGCGAATACAACGATTACAATCTTAATGTTCGCGAGTGTGGCCTTTATTCTTGTAAACTATTTACTAAAATTTATATAACTAAACCTTTGACCATGGAACAACGAAAATTACCTAATGTCACAATTGCACTCGTATTATCTATAATTTCCTTTTTTTGCTGTTGCTTTAGTATCGGAATTGGGGGAATTCTGCTTTCTGGAATTGCCTTTTTCTTAATCAATAAGGATGAGAAACTTTATCAGGCAAACCCTGAAGACTATTCAAATTATAGTCAACTAAAAACTGCCAAGATCGTAGCGATTATAGGTTTGGTTCTTGGCGTAATTGCCCTTATCTGGACCATTTTTTCCATTTCACAAATGGGAGGTTGGGATGCCTATATGGAGAAAGTACAGGGTATGATGGAACAATGGGGAATTGAAGAATAAGATATGAACCAGCAACAACTTCCAGGAGCCAGTACCGCCCTAACAATGGGCATACTATCTATAGTTTTGACCATTTTTTGCTGCGGTCCGTTTGGTATGATCTTCAGTTTTATTGGACTTAGCAATGCAAAAAGTGCCGAGAGAATTTACATGCAGAATCCAGGTGAATTCACAGGATATGAAAATGCCAAAACCGGCAGAATACTTTCCTATATAGGGCTGGCGATAGCCATATTATTGCTGATTTTGTCCATAATTTACTTTGGATTGATAATCGCATTCATTTCCTCCGGGAATTTCGATGCCGATTTTTAAATAATGACAATTGTAAAAATGGTCTGGAAAGGAATTCCTTTCCAGACCATTTTTTTATTTTTCAAATTTTGAAAGGGTACGGATTATAATATTTATGCATTCCTTCAACTGGATTTCATTCATCACCAAAGGTGGGGCAAAACGAATGATGTTACCGTGGGTCGGTTTTGCCAAAAGACCATTTTCCTTGAGTGCCATACAAATATCCCATGCAGTCGAAGATCCTTCCGTATCATTTATTACAATGGCATTCAACAAACCCTTACCACGAACGGACTTTGCAATGCTACTGGTAGCAATATACCTATCAAGTTCAGCCCTGAATATTTTTCCCAATTCTTCGGCATTTTGAGCCAGGTTTTCATCTTTTACTACTTCCAAAGCCGCCATGGCAACTGCACAGGCAATTGGATTGCCACCAAAAGTACTTCCGTGATTTCCAGGTTGTATAACTCCCATAATGGAATCGTTTGCCAAAACCGCTGAAACCGGGAATACGCCGCCAGAAAGTGCCTTTCCCAAGATCAAAATATCGGGCTTCACGTTTTCATGGTCTACGGCCAACATCTTTCCTGTCCTTGCGATTCCGGTTTGAACCTCGTCCGCAATAAATAGTACCTTATATTTTTCACAAAGACGTTTCGCCGCTTTTAAGTATCCTTCAGAGGGCACATATACGCCTGCCTCTCCTTGAATAGGTTCGACCAAAAATCCGGCAACATTGGCATTCTGCCTTAAAGTTTCTTCCAAGGCCTCTAGATTGTCGTATTCTATTTTTATGAACCCTTCTGTAAAGGGTCCAAAATTTTTACGTGCTACTGGATCGTTTGAAAAAGAAACAATAGTGGTGGTCCTCCCATGGAAGTTATTTTTACAGACAACGATCTGAGCCTCGTTCTCTGGCAGACCCTTTTTCTCATAGGCCCATTTTCTACAGAGTTTCAAAGCCGTCTCAACAGCTTCGGCTCCCGTATTCATTGGCAACAATTTATCAAAACCGAACGTTGAGGTTGCATATTGTTCGTACCGTCCTAGGATGTCGTTATAAAAAGCCCTTGAAGTCAAGGTCAACGTTTGGGCTTGTTCAATTAGCGCATTTACAATTTTAGGATGGCAATGCCCTTGATTTACCGCGGAATAGGCAGAAAGAAAATCATAATACCTTTTACCTTCAACATCCCAAACATAAACACCTTCTCCCCTATTTAAAACAACCGGTAACGGATGGTAGTTGTGCGCTCCAAACTTGTCTTCCAGTGCAATCGCATCTTCAGAAGTTATCCTTTCTAAAACTGACATGATCAAATAATTTAAATAAAACTTTAGCAATTCCTTCTTTGGGAGAGAAATCATCCTATGCAGAATGGTAAAATTACTAATTATTTAAAGAACCATTATCCATTTCAAGCCCATATTATCCCTCTAGCTTATTGTACATTGCCGATATTTGGATTTCTAATCTCTTGACTTCCCGCAAAGTATCGTTTTTGTCCATTTGCATCCAAACGTAGAGCTTGAGCATGGCCAAAATCATCATGCACATAAAACCGGCACTTGCCCATTTTATGAGCGCATTGGTTTCATACTCGTTCAAAAAACGCACTATACAGAATACGAATAGTCCCAATACAATAAGTTGAATTATATTCATGATAATTACCAACCATCCCATTCTGCCCCTATACACTTCGCCAAGTTTACCTATTAGGTTTTGTTCTTCCAACTGTTCATAAAACTTTGCCTCTTCTTTACTCAATGCTTCTTTTATTAAATCATCGATTTTTTCTGTGTTTTTTTTCATCTTTTCTTATTTTATAATTGTTTTTAATTTTTCCCTGGCGTGGAACAATCTTGATTTTACCGTTCCGACCGAAATTTCCAATATGTCACTGATTTCTTTTAAAGAATAATCTTCAGTGTAAAAAAGGTCAAGTACTATGCGGTGGTCAGAGGGCAGGTCATTTATTGCGCTACTTAATTTTTCAATAGTATTGGAATTATCAATCGGTGGTTCTTCGTCACAGATTTCCTTTTGGGTCTTAGCTAGATTCTTCCTCTCTGCACCAATTTTTTTAAGATAGTCAAGTGACTTTCGGGTGACAATTGTCATGGCCCAGCTCCCGAAGGAATTAGGATCCCGTAAACTGCCCATTTTATTAAGGATTTGATGCCAACAATCCTGTGCAATATCCTTGGACACGTTTATATCTTTGGTATACCAATAGGCATGCCTGCAAAATTTATTATGGTATCGCTTAACCAAAAGTGTCAGTGCATTTTTATCCCCAGATCTATATTCCAAGATCAATAATCCATCAAAAACATTTTGATTGTGCATTGGTATGGAGTTCTAAAGCAATGACAGGAAAAATAACAAAAGGTTCAATCACCTTTAACTTTTTTTAAAACATTCACCCTAAAGATAACAGTAATAAATGCCGTGGGATTACTACTTTTGCCCAATGCGAAAACAGAATAGGCGACAATTGTTCGAAAATGTGGAAGTGGTTGATGCCGGGGCAAAGGGCAAAACCATTGGTAAAGCCCCTGACGGAAGGATTATTTTCCTTTCAAATACCGTTCCCGGAGATGTCGTGGACGTTCAGGTTACAAAAAAAAGAAAAGCATATTTTGAGGGATCTGCAACCCGTTTTCACTCCTTTTCCGAAAAGAGGGTTGAACCTCTGTGTGAACATTTTGGGGTTTGTGGTGGATGTAAATGGCAGGATATGGGCTACGAACATCAATTGCTCTACAAGCAGAAAGAAGTCGAGAACAACTTAAAAAGAATTGGACATTTAGAATTACCCAAAACGAACCCGATAATTGGGTCTCAAAAAGAATATTTTTATCGAAATAAAATGGAATTTTCCTTTTCCGATAGTCGATGGTTGACTTTGGAAGAAATTCAATCGCAAGAAAATATTGGAGATAAAAATGCTCTCGGATTTCATATTCCTGGGATGTGGGATAAAATATTGGATATAAAAAAATGTCATCTCCAGACAGATCCGTCCAATGCAATTCGCCTAGAGACTCGAAAATTTGCAATTGAAAACAATCTTTCCTTTTTCAACCCGAAACAGCAAAAGGGTATGTTGCGTACCTTGATGATCCGTACTTCTTCAATTGGGGAAATAATGGTCTTGGTACAATTTTTTGAAAATCATATTGAAAAAAGGAATTCTTTATTAAGTCATTTAGCGAAAAGGTTTCCAGAGATTACCTCCTTACAATATGTAATCAACAAGAAACAGAATGACACCCTTTATGACCAAGAAATAATTTGTCACACTGGCAAAGATCATATTTTTGAGGAAATGGAAGGGCTTCAATTTAAAATAAATGCAAAATCCTTTTATCAGACCAACTCGGAGCAAGCTTTTGAACTCTATAAATTAACTCGGGACTTTGCAGGGCTGAGCGGAAATGAAATTGTTTATGACCTCTACACGGGGACTGGTACCATTGCTCAATTTATTTCAAAAAGGGCCAAAAAAGTAATAGGGATCGAGTCTGTCCCCGAAGCCATTGCCGATGCCAAAGCCAACGCTGCATTTAATAAAATTGACAATGTTCATTTTTTTGTGGGCGACATGAAAAATGTCTTTAAGAATGATTTTATTAATACACATGGGCAACCGGATGTGATCATTACCGATCCCCCAAGGGATGGCATGCATAAGGAGGTAGTTGGCCAAATACTTGAGATTGGACCAAAAAAAGTAGTATATGTTAGTTGCAACAGTGCAACACAGGCACGTGATCTTGCTTTGATGAAAGAACACTATAAAGTAGTTAAAGTGCAACCTGTTGATATGTTCCCGCAAACCCATCACGTAGAAAATATTGTACTTTTGGAAAAGTTGTAGCACATGAACAAACTCAAAATAGTTCTCGGCATCCTTTTATTTTTTGTAGCAATTTCGGCATGCGAAAAAGATGATATCTGTGTGGATGGCAACACGCCATTGCTCATTATCGATTTTTATGATTTTAACGACCCTAGCTCTTTAAAAGAAGTGCCAACACTCGTTGTTAACGGTTTTATTCCCCCAGATTCTACATTGGCGGCCATCCCCAATACAAGTGCCAGCTCCATTTCAATTCCATTAAGGATCGATGAAAATAATGCCTCATTTATTATATCTGAAAAATTAACGGCAGATAGCACCATTAACATTGACACCCTTACTTTTTCATATGATGTGAAAGAAAAATTTGCATCCAGGGCCTGTGGACTGGTTGCTACTTATGAAAACCTTATGGGCAATATACAGGTAGATTCCCTTAATTGGATCAAGGATATAGAAATTGTAACCCCAATAATTGAAAACTCAACTACGGCCCATGTCAAGATTTTTCATTAGTGCCTTAGCTTTTTTGGTTTTTTACATTGGGCAGGCCCAAAGCGGTTCCTTTGATACGAAACCCAAGGATACCGTAGTCTATAAACAAGCATACGGTCTTAGGGTTGGGGTGGATTTAAGTAGACCATTGACCTCTATTCTAAACGAAGGCTATACCGGATTGGAGTTTGTGGGTGATTATAGACTCACACAAAAAATATATTTGGCGGCCGAGCTAGGCAATGAAAAGAAGACCAAGCAAGAAGACCTATATAATTTCACGACTTCCGGGAGTTATATTAAATTGGGCGTTGATTATAACACCTATGCAAATTGGTATGGCGAACAGAACTCCATTTTTATAGGTGGCCGATATGGTTTTAGCACCTTTGGCCAAACTCTCAACAATTATCAGGTTTTTGATTCTAATAGATATTGGAATCCCGGTGATTTCGCCATTGGGTCGACCGAGGCCATTGAATATAGCGGGAGAAATGCTTCTTGGCTAGAATTCGTTTTTGGAACCAAAGTAGAACTATTTGCAAATATTTTTTTGGGAGGAAGTGTGCGTTTAGGGTTTTTGGTCAGCAACAAGGAATCCGATGAATTCCCCAATTTATTTATTCCAGGCTTCAATAAGGTTACAGATGGTAGTAAGTTTGGCGTTGGTTATAATTATTCGTTGACTTATTTCATTCCGCTTTACAAAAAAGCCAAAAAAATTAAGCCAGAAGAGGAAACTCCGCTGCCCGATGAGGAATAGGTCACAGCTCTTTTAATCCTTTAGCAAAAAACCATTTTACCATAATTTTTTCGCCTTTATCGGTCTGAATTGCTCCAAACTTTGGAGCGAGCACATTGGCAAAAATGGCTGCTGTAACTGCCAAAAATATTCGATTAATCGGTAAAAAATAGCCTAAAGCTAATCGCGCAATCAAGAAAAGAACTGCAAAACATATAAAATTGAAAAACAGGGCCTTGTACTTTGGTTTCATAACTAGTCCTGAACTTGAAATTTGGTTCTTTTGCTTCCTTCGTAAATTATATACTTGACCAAACGGGATTCCAAATGGCTGTTAAAAACCTTGATTTTCCGCGATGGTCTTAGACCCACAAACTTTAAGGCTTCCAAATTTGAAGTAATGAACCAAGCATCGGTTGCCGGGTATTTTTTCTTCAAGGTATCTCCAATGGATGCATAAAATTCTTCCATGTCCAGATTCAATCTTTCACCATAGGGTGGATTGAATACCATGTGCAAATGGTTGTCAGAAAATTTTTCAGTATCGAAAAAATTCTTTCTTTCTACCGTAATATATTCGGAAAGATTGGCATTCTGTATATTGTCCAATGCCTTTCTTACCGCTGAGGGGGCTTTGTCGTACCCTATGATTTTATGATGGAACTCACGGGTTTTATTTAGGCTACTTTCAACAATTTTTTCAAAAAGCCCTTCGTCAAAATCCTCCCATTTTTCAAATGCGAATTCCTTTCGATTGATGTTCGCCGGAATATTGCATGCAATCATCGCAGCTTCGGTCAAGAAGGTTCCACTTCCGCACATGGGATCTAAAAAATCACACTGCCCGTCCCAACCACTCAGTAACAGCAGACCCGCAGCCAATACTTCATTAATAGGGGCAATATTGGTTGCTGTTCTATAGCCTCTGTGGTGTAAAGATCTCCCTGAGCTATCCAATGAGACATTACAGTGTTCCCTATCAATATGGATATTTATGCGTACATCCGGAAATTTAACATCCACATCAGGTCTCTTGCCATCAGTCTCCCTGAATTTATCAACGATGGCATCCTTCGCCTTTTGGGAAACATAAAGTGAATGTGTAAAATTCTCGGAATTCACGGTGGTATCTATGGCTATGGTAGCATCTACCGACAGGTAATTGGCCCAATCAAACTCATATATTTTCTTATATAGCTCGTTCTCATTTCGCACGGTGAAAGAATGAATTGGTTTTATAATTTTAATGGCACTTCTTAAACAAAGATTGGCCTTGTACATGAATCCCTTATCTCCCTCAAAAGAGACACTGCGTATACCCTCGTTCACGTTAAGTGCCCCTAAACTTCGAAGTTCCTTGACCAATATCTCTTCAAAACCGAAGAGGGTCTTGGCAACCATTTTAAAATTATTGTCCATCCACCATTTGATAATTCAGTCAAAAATACTGTATTTTTAGGGCTTGGGATATTTACCGTCTTAAAAACTGTAAAATAAGGGAAATCCCATAAACAACTAGCTGTTCATGACGTACATACTTCCCATCCTTGCCGTTCTTTTGAGCTTTGTATTTGTCTTCCTCGTAAAGCCCAAAAACAAAGAGAATTTCAAATTACTACTGGCATTTAGCGGTGCTTTTTTATTGGCACTGACCATTTTTGAATTACTGCCTTCCGTTTATGAAAAATCGAATGCCAAAACTGCCGGGGTCTTCATAATGTTGGGAATTTTGCTACAGATCTTTTTGGAGTTTTTCTCAAAAGGTGCTGAGCATGGCCATATCCATTTAGATACCGAGAAAACGACTTTTCCTTGGCTCCTTTTTTTCAGCCTTTCAATTCACTCACTTTTGGAAGGAATCCCAATAGACGACCAAAATAGGATACTTTATGGCATTCTTGTGCATAAGATACCCATTGCCATTATCCTGAGCATATTCTTTTTGAACTCTAAAATGAAATTGCTGAACTCAATCTTTTTTATTGTTCTGTTCTCATTGATGACACCTTTGGGTAGTTTTTTGAGGGCCAATTTTGAATTTATACAAGCCTATTTTGTGCCTATTACAGCTTTGGTCATCGGTGTGTTTTTTCATATTTCCACTGTAATTTTGTTTGAAAGTTCCGAAGGCCACAAGTTCAATCTTCGCAAATTGATTGTAATTATGCTTGGAATTGTAATTGCATATTTACTTTAAATGTTCAGTAAGGAAGAATCGAAAAAATTACGTGAAGAATTCTGGATATCCTTTGGAAAGTCCTTCCCTCGAAAATGGATACTTTATGATACCAAAATTAAAGGACTGGTACTAAAATTCCATTTTGACACCCTACAGGCGATGGTGGTTTTGGATGTTGAGCTTGACGACCTTGAGGATAGAATTGCGTTATGGGAAAAATTGATTTCCTTGAAATCCATTCTTCATGAAGCCTATCTACCCGATGCCCAATTTGAAGACTCCTATATTCTGGAAAACGACAAGGAAATATCGCGTATACTTGTTCAAAAATCCCATGTTTCCATACATAATAAAAATACTTGGCAGGAAACCATGGTTTTCTTAAAAACCAATATGCAAAAGCTAGAAGGTTTTTTCTTGGATTTTGAAGAAATCCTTAGAGACTAATTCCCAGCCTTATTTAAAGCCATTTTTCGCCCCTCTATCGTCGTATAATATTTTGCGATCATATTCGGCACTTCCCAGTCGGGAAGCTTTCCTTCCTCTAAATACTTCAAATAATTTTCGGTAACTTGGCCAAAATGAGCCTCATGCCCAATTTTAAACTCATCGGGAATAGCAATGCGCCAGGTACCATCTGGCATTTTTTCTGTGGAAGTTCCAGGAAAACGTTTGGCTATCTCGCCTTGGACGGCTTCAATTAATTTTGATTCAAAATCGGCATTTTCCTTGGGGTTTATATAAAGCACAGGCCTGTAGTCTTCCTCTTTTCCCTGTTTTATGACCAGGTCACTTTTGGTACCTCGCATAATACTATAATGGGTATCACCGGTTCCTCCTGGGGCTTCATAATTCCAAATAACGGAAACTTTGGCAAAGGTTCCATTGATTTTATATATCATTTCACCATTGCTATAAACCTTTAATTTACCGTTCTCGATATCCTTTTGCAGATAATGGGGAAATTGTTTTGCCCCTGTAACTTTTTGAAATTCTTCTTGGGTCAAAACCGTTGGCCATCGTTTTGCTTGGATCATCTCAATATTTGTAGTATCTATAATTTGATCAGGAAACGCTTCCCATTGTACGAGGTCGACCAAATGGGTGGTTACGTCAACGATACCTTCTCCTTCTTCCTCAATATCAAAAAACCAAGAGGGTCTTACCAAAGGCTTACCTGAAACTATTTTGGAAAAATGGTGGACACTTTCCTTACTGATGGCTGGTTGATCTATAGAACCTTTGCTAAGTTCCCCAAAAATCTGTGGCATCGTCGAAAAGAGCTTTTGCATTACCGTGGTCGTTTCAAAGCGCTCCGTCATAATATCATAAATCAAAACGTTGTTTTTCTTGGCAATTTCAAATGCCCGTTTTAATTTTTCGAAGCCCTCGGAATCAATGACCAGAGGTTTATCGGCATATACGTGAAGTCCGGCCTTTACTGCCTCTAGAATATAGTCGATCTTTTTTGAGTTCTTACCGGCGACTATCATTACATTCCCGGGTTTTTCCACAAGCATATCCCGTAGGAAATCACTGCTAAGATGGGTCTTTACCTTCCAACCTGTGGGATTATTTTCCCGGCTATTGTACTGCTTGATCTTGCTTAGAAAATCTTCAACTTCAGTCCCATCTGGGGCGTACACATGAATCGTGGAGTCAACTTGGGCATACATCGTATTCTGGACAAGGGCCGCATGAAAATGTCCCGGATCCAAGGTCATGATCTTTACTTTTTGTGGTGCCATATCGACGGTCTTTTCCTGTTTTTTTTCGCCAACACACGCCATGTAAAAAGTAAGCAGAAAAATATAAATAGCGTATTTCATTTTCTCCGATTTCACACTTTTATATAATCAGTTCCATAAGGCGTTCTTTGAGAGCGATGTAAGAGTGAATTCGCCTCATCATCGTTAACGAACATCTCCGTTTCCGGATTCCACTCCAACTTACGGGAAAATTGCATGGCAATATCGCTGATCAAACATACACTGCATGCCCTATGCCCTTTTTCAATTGGTGAAATGGGCTGATTTCTACTTTTAATGCACGCTAACCAATTGCCATGTTGATCTTCAATTTTTTCAAGGTGGATTTCATTTTCACCAATCACAGAACCTAGAATTTTAGGGTCGGAAGCATCCAGAGCCTTGCTGCTTTTCTCCTTATCCACAGGATCTGAGGCAGAGGCATTATAGTCGCCTCGAGAAACAAAAATCCAGCCGTCGGTTCCCTCATATCTAATTCCATTCGTATAGCCTCCACTTGTATACACTGTTATATCATTGGTATATTCATGTTTTACCAAAAAATCACCGTGAACGTTCCAAAGTCCAGATTTTGGGAATTCCGCCAATGCCTCTACGGAGATAGGACCTGTCAATTCTGTATTCATACCCCAAGCTGCGGAATCATAATGATGTTGGCCCCAGCCCGTTATCATACCTGCACCGTAGTTTCGCTGTCTCAACCAACCCGGTCTCCCATAGTCATTTTGAGGATGTACACCTATTTCGGTATAGGGTACTTCCGGGGTAGAGCCAAGCCACATATCAAAATTCAGATTTCCCGGAATGGGCATGGCGGGGGCTTCTGGCCCGGCAGGGTCTCCTGGAAGGCCTATTTTAACAGTATGGATTTTTCCAATTCTTCCATTTCTGACCAATTCAGCTGCAACCCTAAATTGCGGCATGGCCCTTTGCTGCGTACCTATCTGAAGTATGACATTTTTAGACTTCACCGCTATCATTAACTGCTGGCCTTCCTTAATGGTCAGCGATGTAGGTTTCTGCAAATAAATATCCTTTCCCGCCAGAGCCGCCTCTAAGGCCGGCTGTGCATGCCAGTGATCCGGAGTACTAATTACAACGGCGTCAATATCCTTATTCAAAAGTAGTTCACGATAGTCTCCATAGGTTTTGGTATCCATGTACTTTTCCTTTCCGGTTTTTTCCTTATAAAATGAATCCACCAAAACTTTGGCATCTGCCAATCTCTTTGAATCAAGATCGCATACAGCGACATACCGTGCCGAGTCAAATTGGATGGTATCCTTAATATCATGGTCACGGGCAATTCTACCACATCCTATTTGGCCAATATGAATCTTATTACTTGGTGCATCCTTTCCCAAAACGTGCGCAGGCACTATTGTTGGAAAGCCAACTATAGCGGCTGTTCCCAAAGCCGTTTTCCCAATAAATTTTCTACGTTGCATACTGTTCTTGGTTTTGCCTTATTTTTAAATCTATTTACGAAAAATAAATAGATAGATTATTTTAAGTTTACTTCTCTTTATGTACCAATACAAATGGTATATTTCGTTAACGTTAACGAATTAACACAAAAAGTAGCAACAATGCAAAAAATAGTAGTCTCGACCTTAACATTTTTACTTTTTACAACTGTGAATGCCCAAGATTTAGAACCATTTCAACTTTCTAATGAATGGCTCTCTAAAATCGGAAACTTGGCTCCTTCTGAAACAACCGTAAAAGTAAATACAAAGAAGCATATTCTTATTTTTTCACTTCATACCGGGTATGAGCATTGGAATATCCCTCATTCTGAATCCGTTGTGAAACTGGTTGCAGAAAATTCAGGGGCTTTTACGGTTACAACTTCCAAAGACATTCGCATTTTCGAAAGAAATAATTTAGAAAAATATGACGCTATCGTTCTCAACAATAACTGCTCTATAAGTGACCAGAGAAATATATTCTGGGATGTACTTAAAACGGATAGTTCTATGACCGATTCAAAAAAGCAAAAAAAGGCAAAACAGTTGGAGAACAATCTATTGAAATTCGTAAAAAAGGGCAAGGGGCTTTTCATTTTACATGGTGGCATCGTCATGCAAAACAAATCAGAAGCTTTTGGCAAGATGGTAGGAGGAAGTTTTGATTACCATCCAAAACAGCAGAAAATAAATGTAAAACTGGTCGAAAGCGAACATCCTTTAGTAAAAGCTTTTAATGGTGAGGGTTTTGACCATATTGATGAACCCTATTTTTTCAACAATGCCTATTTCGACTATAATTTTCGACCACTTTTATATATGGAAGCCGATAAATTGAATGGTAAGAAGGAAGAGGTTAAAGACACTATAAAGTATATCTCCTGGATAAAAAAATATGGTAAGGGCAGAGTATTTTATTCATCACCTTCCCATAATGCCCAAAGTTTTGAAAATCCTCGGTTACTTCAGTATTTTTTAGACGGGTTACAATACGCAGTAGGTGATTTAGAATGCGATGACTCCCCAATGAAAAAACTAAACCACATCAACATAAATAAATAGCCAATGACTTATGGCTCCGCCCAACACAAATAAATGCCAGATAAAATGATTTAAAGGTATGCGTTCCCATACATAGAAAAGAATGCCCAAAGAATAAAATGCCCCGCCCAAAAAAAGTAGATGTACCCCCAATGGCGTTGTGTTTTGGGAAAGATTTTGAAAATCTAGCACAATTAACCAACCCATGATCAAATAAAGAACCAGGGAAATGATTTCCAGTTTTCCCGTATAAAAGAGTTTAAAAACAGTCCCTAAAATTGCAATGGACCATACAGTATAAAATAAAGTCCAACCACTACCCTTTTCTAAAGTTATCAAGGCAACGGGTGTATAGGTTCCTGCTATCAGAAAATAAATATTAATATGGTCTATGATCCGCAAATGTTTTTTTAAATCGATATTATGAACAAAATGATAAAGAGTGGAAAAAGAAAACATTGCAATTAAAGAAATGCCATATACCAAAATACTGAACCTTGAAAAAGGTGATTTTTCAGAATTATGCCTCAGCATCGCAAACAAACCCAAAACGGAAAGAACTATACCAATAGCATGGGATAAAGTGTTCCATTTTTCCTCATTCCAGTGTTCATTTTTACCCGTATCCAAATCTATACTGTTCTAACCTATTTATAGCGTTTTCCATGCTTTATAACAAGATCAACGTCCTGTAAAAGACTTATATACCTTAAAACATCACCCTCTACGGCGATGATATCGGCATATTTCCCTGGCGTTACCGTCCCAACTTTATCTGCAACTCCCATCCAAAGAGCTGGCCAATAAGTTGCAGCTCTGATGGCATACATCGGATCAATTCCAAATTCATTTACCCAAACATCCAATTCGTTCCATGTTGATTGGCTGTGGAACTTCATGGGAATACCACTATCGGTACCAATCATTAATACGACACCTGCATCCAATAATTGTTTGATTTTAGTCTCTAGAGTAGGTCGTCTAGATGGAGTTAATTGAAAATAAGGAAGTTGATCTGTATGTTCCAAACTCTTACGAATATCAA